>CANHBE010000078.1 GCA_947458575.1 Flavobacteriaceae bacterium
GTATATTTGAAGAGTTACTAAGTGATTTACAGAACGGAATTCCGGGAAATAGCTTTAGTCAAAACGACACCATTGCCAAATCAATGGCTAAGAGTTTAGCCGTTAAAAGTGGCGCCTATTTGACTGAGAGAGAGCAGGAAAACCTTGTTGATGGCTTGTTTGCTTGTAAGGAGCCGCAGGTTTCGCCTTTTCAAAAGCCTACCTATATTACGATTAGTGTTGAAGACTTAGATAAAAAATTTACTTTATGATGCAGATGACCCCAACTGTAAAACAGTTGTTGATAATTAATATTTTATTTTTTCTCGGTACTTTATTCGTCGGTGAGGAAACCTACAATTTTTTGTCTCTATTCTATTTTGAGAATTCGAAATTTCAGTATTGGCAGATATTGTCGCACATGTTTATGCATGGAAATTTCCTCCATATTGCTTTTAACATGTTTGCTTTGGTTTCGTTCGGGAGTGTTTTAGAGCACTTTTGGGGTGGAAAAAAGTTCTTGTTTTTTTATATTTCGTGTGGTTTAGGAGCAGCAATATTACACACCTTTGTCAATTATTTGTTGTTCCATCATGGTTTGGATATATTGACGGAAGCCGGTTTTTCAAAGGCTGAAATTATGAATCTCCTAAATCAAGGTCAATTGGATACACGATGGTTTGATGCGATCAGCAAGTCTGAAATGACCGATTTTACGAGTTCTTTTGCATCGCCCGCAGTTGGTGCATCAGGGGCAATCTACGGTCTGCTGGTAGCGTTTGCTTTTATGGCCCCAAATGCAGAGTTGGCCTTATTGTTTATTCCGGTCCCAATAAAAGCAAAATATTTTGTGCCCGGATTACTCTGTATAGATCTTTTTATGGGATTGAAAGGAAATTCTATATTTGGTGGAGCAAGCGGTGTTGCCCATTTTGCTCATATTGGAGGCGCAATTGTAGGCTTTTTAATGATGTGGTATTGGAAGAAAAATCAATTCAACGACCATCGCTGGAACTAAATTTTGAATGAGAACATGACTATTTTTGATGACCTAAAAATGCAATACAAAATGGGTGGCTTCGAGCAGAAGCTTATCTATTGGAACTGTGGTGTTTTCTTGCTGTCACTCATTTTTTTCTACCGCTTTACACTCGGATTTTTTGATTACCCAACTTGGATTGCATTGTCATCTGATCCGATGATAGTTTTGTACAAGCCGTGGACATTATTATCTTATTTCTTTTTCCATGCGGGCTTCTTTCACCTGTTGTTTAATATGATTGTCTTAAATTTTGCAGGCAGAATCTTTTTGACCTTTTTCACTCAAAAGCAGTTTCTCGGCTTGTATTTATTGAGCGGTATATTTTCAGGTTTGATATTTATTCTTTTCTATACGGTTCTCATGAGCGGTAGGGTTTCTGCAATTGTAGGTGCTTCAGGGGCAATCATGGCAATTTTAGTAGCAACCGCAACCTATTCACCTTTGATGAATTTACGCCTTTTGCTAATAGGTAACGTGAAATTGTGGCAGTTTACCGCTGTCATCTTGTTGTTGGATTTAATTCAGATATTTACTGAGAATACCGGTGGCCATGTTGCTCATTTAGCCGGTGCTTTTTTTGGATTTCTATATGTGAAATTACTGATTAGTGGCACTGATCTCAGTAAGGGAATTTCTTTTGTGTTGAATTATTTTGTCACTTATACTAAACCGAGAAATTCTGCGCCTTTTAAAAAGGTGCATCGCAATTACACGCCAAAGACTAAGCCAGTGACATCAAAAATTATCACGAAGGATAAGACGCAGCAACAAATAGATGAGATTCTCGACAAAATTAGTAAGTCGGGTTATGATAGTCTAACCAAAGATGAAAAGGAATTCCTCTTTAAAGCTGGAAAATAAACCGATACAAAACATGAGAAAGCTTTCATGGTTTAATAAAGTAATGTTCATTTTCAATTCAGTTTTAGCTGTGTTGACTTTTCTTGCCTATGTTTTACCATTTTTGGCGCCCAAATTATTTCCAATTCTTTCGGTTCTAACTTTAATTCTGCCATTATTCTTAATCGTGAATGGCTTGTTTTTTATCTATTGGTTAATCCAGTTCAAAAGACAAATGTTTCTTTCCGGATTAGTCCTCATTTTCGGGATTACTTTCATTAACAAATTTTATAAATTTTCAGCAGTTAATCTACCAAAAGAAGAGAAAGATTTCGTAGTAATGAGCTACAATGTGCGGCTGTTTAATTTATTTGAATGGCTGCCGGACACCGATGTTGTATCTTATATTCGAACGTTTATTAATGACAAGAATCCTGATATTCTTTGTATACAGGAGTATTCCAACGGCGCACAAATCGACCTGAAAGTATATCCGCATCGATACATATTCATGCAAGGCGACAAGATTAAAAGTGGACAAGCGATTTTTTCCAAATTTCCAATTATTGATGAAGGAAACCTGAAATTTCCCAACTCGAGTAATTCCGTAATTTTCGCCGATATCAAAAAGGGAAAAGAGATTATTCGTGTCTATAATATGCAGTTACAATCGATTAAAATTTCTCCGGACGTAAATGAAATTTCGGAGAATATAGATGAGATTAATAAGCAAAAATCACAATTGGTTTTTAATCGAATTAGCACTGCGTTTAAAAAGCAACAGCAACAAGCAGAGCTGATTATGAATCATAAAAAAAACTGTGAGTATCCGATCATTATTTGCGGCGACATGAATAATAGTGCTTATTCTTATGTATATCGCAATATTAAAGGTGACTTAAATGATGCGTTTGAAGAAGCCGGTGGAGGCTTTGGAAACACCTACCACTTCCGGTATTATCCTGCTCGTATTGACTATATTTTTGCTGATGCTAAGATGGTAGTAAAGAACTTCGAGAGTTTCCCGAATTTTGTAAATTCTGATCATTACCCAATTATGGCACGACTGTCTTTTAAAGATTAAATGGTCGATTTTGATTTTTCAAATAGTCAAGAGCAAATCTTCCTTCATTACACAACAAATCGATTATACTCAAATTGCTGATGAAGCCGAATTTATCCTGAAACACCTGCGGGTAAGGCTCGAAAACGGAAGTGTCTTTTTTACCATTAACCAAATAACGACAGTCAAGATAATCCGCAACATCATGGAAATACTCGGTGGTCTCTTGATAGTTGAAAGGAAGTCCCAAACATTTGCATACGATCATCATGGTTTCCAGATTCAAGTCGATTAAGAATGTATAGTCTTTTGTAAAAATCGGCATCAAACTATCTTCGAAAAACTCAAAAAAAGGTGAGGTGCGGTAAGCCGCTTCTAAAGATTTAAAGTGCTGTTTTTGCCAATTGAATGCTGTTTCTAAACGGACATCTTTTATTTTTTGATGTCTTTCTTTCGTATGCTTAATCGGAATGTTAAGCAATTGAATGCCGTTCGGGCTATAAATATAGGTTCTGTTGCGATTGCTTTGCTTCTGGAAGTTATCACCCATTTCCAAAACAATACCGTCAGCTTGAGCCATCGCAACAAAGTGACTAATAGAAGGAAAGTAAGTTGGATGAATCAGAACTTGCATTTATTGTCTTTTGCGTTTACAATTGCTGTATTTTAAGATTCAGTTTCTTTCTTTCTGCCCAAATAGAATGTGAATCCGAAATAAGCAACCAAAGCAATCAAGAAGAATTTAAAGTATGAATAGGGCTGACCATCGCCTCCCACAGTAGTAAACATGCGCTCCCATCGAATTTTGCTTAGACCAGTTCCGTGACTATTCAGACTCAACCAAATAAATACCGGTTTGCCCACGATATGGTTTTCCGGTACAAAACCCCAATATCTGCTGTCTTCCGAATTGTGTCGGTTGTCTCCCATCATCCAATAGTAGTTTTGCTTGAAGGTGTATGAGTTTACTATTTTGCCATCTATTCGTATATCTGAACCCGTCACTTTCAAATCATTGCCTTCATATTCTGAAATGATTCTTTTGTAGAATGGAATATTTTCCGCAGTCAATTGAACCGTTTTTCCTGCTTCCGGAATATAAATTGGTCCGTAATTGTCTTTGTTCCAACCATTATTGATTTGTGGGAAAACAGATGGTTCCGGTTCTTTGGAAATGTTCTTTACCAGATTGGTTATAACCGGATTATTCTTCAATCTACCGGCAGATTCCTCTGTCAATGCCGAGAAAAGAAACGTATTGGCTCCAGTTTGGTAAACGCCGTCAGTGATATTCAAATCCTTGATCAAATAATTCGGATCGAGTGGGCTACCGTTTGTGGTGGCTAGATAGGAATATTGTGGTTTTGCTCTTTCCGGTAAAACTAGAGGTTTTGAGTTGATATAAACCACGCCATCGCGAATCTCAAACATATCTCCGGGTGTTCCTTGGCATCTCTTGACATAATTCGATTTTTTGTCGATTGGTTTATCTGCTTTTCGGTTTGATTTGTCGAAGAACTTATACACGGTATCAACCGGCCAGTTAAAAACGACAATATCGTTTTTCTGCACTTTCTCAAGTCCGGGAAAACGCAAGTATGGAAGTTGAGGCCATTTGCTATACGATTTTTTATGCAAAATTGGGATGGTGTCATGTACCATCGGAAGCGCAACCGTCGTCATTGGAACACGAGCACCGTAATGAAATTTACTTACAAATAGAAAATCTCCTACCAATAGCGATTTCTCTAATGAAGAGGTCGGAATTTGGTAGGGTTGCATCACGTATGTGTGAACAATTGTCGCAACTACTATAGCAAAAAGGAGTGAACTGATAGTGTCAGCTGTTTTGTTAACTGGTATTAGACTCCGATTAGGAATATGATCTAGCTTTTCGGTATAGTTAACGTATGCGATATAAAATCCACAAGTAAAAATAGCCAATAACGTATGCGGCGTTGTATTCTTGCCAAAGCTTCTCAACGTTTCTACCCAAATCACAGGGAACATAATCAGGTTGACAATGGGAACAAATAATAAAATGGTCCACCAGCTTGGTCGATTGATGATTTTCATCAACACAATTGCATTGTAAATCGGCACCGCTGCTTCCCATCTTTTCCTATTGGCCGCTTCGTAAATTCTCCAGGTTCCTATAAAATGAATTACTTGTAGAATCAAGAAAAAAATAAACCACTGTGATAAAGTCATAATAAATAGTTTTTTTGAGTATACTGTTCAACAAAAAAATCGAAAATCAAATTTCAGTTTATATCGTTAAATATCGAGTTCTAATACATCTTTCATGGTGAAAACGCCCTTTTTTCCTGCAAGCCACTCAGCGGCAAGAACAGCACCCAAAGCAAATCCTTCCCGGTTGTGTGCGGTATGTTTGATTTCAATTGAGTCGATCGCGGAATCGTAAACCACGGTATGCGTACCGGGTACACTTTCTATTCTTTTCGCATCAATTTCAATTTCGTTGGTCTTCGCATTTTCTAAAACCCACTTGGTATAAGATGAATGTTCAATGATCGTATTGGCGAGTGTAATCGCTGTGCCACTCGGACTATCCAACTTTTGCGTGTGATGAATTTCTTCCATACGCACTTTATATTGGTCGAATTTCGACATTAATTTGGCCAGGTAAGAATTCATTTCAAAAAACAAATTAACCCCCAAACTGAAATTAGATCCGTAAATGAAGGCGCCATCTTTAGCTTCACATAATGCAACCATGTCTTCGTATTTTGATAACCAGCCAGTGGTTCCACAAACAACCGGGACATGAGTATCGAAACAAGCGGAAATGTTACTAACTGCCGCATCAGGAATACTAAAATCTATTGCAACTTCTGCTTTTTCCAAACCATGAAAAGTAGAATCACTTGTTTTTCGCAACACAATTTCATGGCCGCGCGCTACAGCAACTTGTTCAATTGCTTTTCCCATTTTCCCATATCCTAATAATGCTATTTTCATTGGAAAGAATAGTTTAAAGCGAGACCAAAGTTGGGTTTCATATAGCGTTGGTCAGGGTATAAATCGGGACGAATAGAAAGGTTTTCATTCACATTAAATTGCCCCAAGTGCGCATCTACGTTAGCATCTATAATGTTTAATGCATAAAATGCGACGGTCAATAATAAGGACAAGTCCCGATTCCTTTTGTAAAATCGCTGCGCTTCAATCAATCGAGAATCATCCAAGTAGTCGTACTTCGGATTCGAGATTCCTGCTAACCGATCTTTGTAGACGCCTCTAAATTCGTGGTATAAATTGTTGTTAGAATTGTAAAAATATAGTGTGGTTGCTAATGCGCCGTACACAATTGGGATTTTCCAATATTTCTTATTGTAAGCCTGTCCCAAACCGGGAAGAATAGCAGAGTAGAAGGCTGCTTTAGCGGGAGCAATCGGATTGATATCGTCATTTTTAATGGAGTCTCTGGCGATCAAGGTCGTGTTGTTGTTTTCCTGACCAACAGTCCATTGCGCTGCGCCCACGAAAAGCCAAAGTAGTATGACGAAGCGTTTCTGCACTTATCCTTTAATCAATTTGATGATTCTATTGAAATCTTCTTCCGAATGGAAAGGAATAGTAATTTTTCCCTTGCCATTTCCGGCAACTTTTACGTCGACTTTTGCACCGAAATAGGTAGCAATTGTTTTCAGCTCGTGGTCTGCTATACTAAATCCGTTGCCTTTTACTGCTTTTTTTGACGTAGGTTTAAGACTATCTTGATAGTTTTTCACTAGCGATTCCGTTTCTCTAACCGACAGGTTTTGACTGACAATCTTCTGATAAATAGAAGTCTGTACATCTTGGTCTTCAATATTAATGATGGCGCGACCGTGACCCATACTAATAAAACCATCACGAATTCCGGTTTGAATAATCGGATCCAACTTTAGTAAACGCAAATAGTTGGCAATCGTAGATCTCTTTTTTCCAACCCGATCGCTCATTTGCTCTTGTGTTAGTTGAATCTCGTCAATCAATCTCTGGTAGGAAAGGGCAATTTCAATCGGATCCAAATCATGACGTTGAATATTCTCTACCAACGCCATTTCCAAAGATTCCTGATCATTTGCAATGCGGATATAGGCTGGGATTGTCTTTAGGCCATTTATTTTTGAAGCACGAAGTCGCCTTTCACCTGAAATCAATTGGTATTGCTCAAAACCAATTTTTCGAACAGTAATGGGTTGAATAACGCCGAGTTCGCGAATTGATGTCGCTAATTCTTGCAATGATTCTTCATTAAAATTACTTCGCGGCTGAAAAGGATTAATTTCTATAGTGTCAATATCAAGTTCAACAATATGACCAACTAATTTGTCGGCATTCTTGTCGCTGACAGACTGAATGTTGTTATCGGGATCTTTCAACAAGGCAGATAATCCTCTTCCAAGTGCTTGTTTTTTAATGGCTTGCGACATAGTGCTAATTGCTGTTTTTCTTAATAATTTCTTGAGCTAAGTGAAGGTAATTCGTTGCGCCTTTGCTCGTTGCATCGTAATTGATGATGCTTTCCCCGTAGCTCGGTGCTTCACTTAGTTTGACATTTCTTTGGATAATGGTATTAAAAACCATATCGTTAAAATGTTTCTGAACTTCCTCAACCACCTGATTAGATAAACGCAATCTAGAATCATACATCGTCAAAAGAAGTCCTTCAATATCTAATGCGGCATTGTGTATTTTTTGAACACTTTTGATTGTGTTGAGTAGTTTTCCGAGTCCTTCCAAAGCATAATACTCGCATTGAATTGGAATAATGACCGAATCTGAAGCTGTCAAGGCATTCAATGTCAGTAATCCCAACGAAGGTGCACAATCAATCAAAATGTAATCATAGTCATCTTTAATCGGAGCCAAAGCCTGTTTGAGCATGTACTCTCTTTGGTCCTTGTCAACCAATTCGATTTCAATTGCCACCAAATCAATATGAGCAGGAATTACCCAAACATTTGGCGCATTACACTTGATAATAGCTTCTTGGGGTAAATTGCTGTGCTCCAACATCTGATAGGTTCCAACTGTGACACTTTCAATGTCGATGCCGAGACCTGAACTGGCATTCGCCTGTGGATCTGCATCAATTAGCAAGACTTTCTTTTCCAAAACACCCAAAGAAGCAGCTAAATTTACAGTTGTTGTAGTTTTGCCAACGCCTCCTTTTTGATTGGCTATCGAGATGATTTTACCCATTTATTTTTTTCAGATTTAGAGCCGTAAAATTACAATTAAATCTGGGTTTTTCAAGGCTTATTTGTTAACAAAAGTTAATAATCGTAAGTCGATGTTTGCCAGTTGATAGTTGCGTTTTTTTAGGAGCTATTCCGGCTATTCACTCTATCTTTTCCCGCTTGAAGGAAGCGGAAAAAGGATGCCGTTCCTATCCGGGCTAGGACATAGATTCACAACAACGAGTCCTTGATAATTAGGGAATGTCATAGCCCAGATAGTAGTGAAAATCCTTTTGTGCCGTTGTACGGCAGAAAAGATTGTAACGGATTGCTTCGCCAGTTCGGCTTACAGCCTCGGGTGATGGAAATAGCTCCCATAAAATTATCAATTATCAATTATTTTTTTTAGCCTTAATCATCATCTCCAACATATCCCACATTTCTTCCGGAATCTGATCCAATAAATTAAATTGTCCGGCGCCTTTCAACCATTCACCACCATCAATAACTACGACTTCTCCATTGATATAGGCCGAAAAATCTGACACCAAATAGGCTGCTAGGTTGGCCAATTCTTGATGATCGCCGACACGTCCTAATGGGACTTTCTTCGCCATGTCGAACTTTTCTGCCAAATCGCCGGGCAGTAATCTATCCCAAGCGCCTTTGGTGGGAAATGGTCCGGGTGCTATCGCATTCGAACGAATACCATATTTGGCCCATTCTACCGCCAAACTTCTGGTCATAGCCAAAACGCCGGCTTTCGCAGTAGCGCTCGGTACCACATAAGCAGAGCCGGTAAACGCATAAGTCGTCACGATGTTCAAAATGGTAGCAGACTGTTGTTTGCTTTCAATCCAGTGTTTTCCGAAAGCCAAAGTACAGTTTTTGGTTCCCTTCAAAACAATGTCAATCACGGTATCAAAGGCATTAGCAGACAGTCTTTCCGTGGGTGAAATAAAATTACCTGCCGCATTATTGAGTAATATATCTACTTTTCCGTAGGTCTTAAGGACTTCTTTCAACATCGACTCTACCTGGTCGTAATGCCGGACGTCGCAAGCAAGCGCAAGGCATTTCCCGGCGGTTTTTGCTTCGAGTTCATTTGCAGTTTTTTGCAATTTTTCTATGTCTCTTGAAGTAATGGCAACATGTGCTCCCAATTCCATAAAGTACTGTGTCATGGCTTTACCAAGTCCGCTTCCGCCGCCAGTTATAACAATGACTTTCCCTTGTAAGGCATCGTCACGGAGCATTTTTGCTGAAAAATTCATAGTTGTCTATTTTGGTGCATAAAAGTAGCGAAAAATTCGAGTATCAACTCAAAAGGAATAGGATGAAAACGATCTAATCATCAGATTTATGTTTGTCATACTTTCCAATTTCATAATTTGACCAACAATTCGGTAGCCTTGGCAAGTGTTTCGTGTTCCTTTGCAAAACAAAACCGGACGCAGTTCAGGTCGTTTCCGTTTGCAAAAAAAGGAGAAAGCGGGATGGTTGCGACTCCATAATCTTTCAGTAGCCGAGTCGAGAAGACAATATCATTTTCGTCAGAAATGGCTTGATAGGATGCGACTTGAAAATAGGTGCCTTCACAAGGCAAGAGCTCAAAACGAGAAGTCTGCATGAGATTCTTAAAATAGTCCCTTTTTTCTTTATAAAAACTACCAAGTGTACTTACGTCAGTTTGCGCTAAATACTCGCTGAGTGCAACTTGTGCGACACTATTTACACTAAACACCAAAAATTGATGGACTTTCTTGATCTCTGATAGCAGGTGTTTCGGGGCAACCAAATAGCCAACTTTCCATCCGGTAATGTGAAAAGATTTTCCAAAAGAGGAAACCAAAACGCATTTGTCAATCAGTTTTGGGCGATGATGCATGGAAATGTGTATGTTTTCAAAAGTAATATATTCATACACTTCATCAGAAAGCACGATTGCATCTTGATACGTCGACAACAAATATTCCAGTTGCACAAAATCGTTCTCGGTCCAAATTCGTCCCGACGGATTATGCGGATTGTTTGTAATAATCAATCGGGTTTTGTGGGAAAATGCAGCTTCAATAGCTTCCCAATTGGGGGTGAAATCAGCGTTTAAATTAACTCGAATAGGTTTTGCATTGCAGAGCAATACCGGCGTTTCATAGCAATCGTAACTCGGATCAAGGATGATAACTTCATCGCCCGATTGCACAAGTGCCTGGATTGAAGCAAATATTCCTTCGGTTGCGCCGGCTGTAATTAATATTTCATCGCTTGTATCAACTTTTCTTCCATAGGATTGCAAGGTTAA
>CANHBE010000079.1 GCA_947458575.1 Flavobacteriaceae bacterium
ATGAACTTCCTATGACAACAGTTAGTTTGTCGTTTTTGAATGCAGTAATGAAATCAAGTTGATTGTCTTTCTCCAATATGGCAGAAACACGGTCAAACCTCGTATCTCCCGATACCGTGACGTTCGACTTGTCCAACTGCAAAAGTAAATCCATGGCTGTGGAATTTTGCACAAAAAAATGAGCAAAACTATCCAAAGCTTCTCTATAGAATCCGCCATACCATTTGAAAAAAAGTTGGTTCTTTCTAAATACACCGGAAATCAAATAAGTAGCAATCGAGTGCTTCTTTAGCGTGTTGAGGTAATTTGGCCAATATTCATATTTGATGAAAAATACCAAAGAGGGATGAACCAATTTGACAAACATCTCGGCATTGGTTTTTGTATCTAAGGGCAGGTAGACGGTCACGTCAGCAATTGTATTGCGTTTGCGTACTTCGTAACCAGAAGGAGAAAAAAAGGTGAGGATGATTTTATGATCTGGGTATTCTGCTCTTATTCGTTCCATGACCGGAAGACCTTGTTCAAATTCCCCCAAAGAAGCAGCGTGAAACCAAATCGTCTTGTCGCCCACCACAATTTTCTCTCTCAGGGTCTCAAAAACAGATTTTCTGCCTTCTACAAATAGACGCATCTTGGGGTTAAAAACTGCAAGAATTCTTACACAGTAACCGGCAAAAAAAATCAGCAGATTGTACAAAAATGACATAGGTAGATAATTGCGTTGCTAAAATACATTAGTTTATAGAATTTTTATTGTGGTCCTTTATTAAATTGCTAATTTTGTGTGCAAAATATTTACAACCTACATGAAAAAAATTCAAATGGTTGACCTCAAAAGTCAATACGATAAAATTGCTTCAACTATAAACTCTTCTATCCAAGAAGTTCTCGATACCAATACTTACATCAACGGACCTCAAGTACATGCTTTCCAAAAAAACTTAGAGGCTTACCTCGGAGTGAAACATGTGATTCCATGCGCAAACGGAACGGATGCCTTACAGATCGCCATGATGGGACTAGATTTAAAACCGGGAGATGAGGTCATTACAGCCGATTTTACTTTTGCAGCAACTGTCGAAGTGATTGCCTTACTTCAGTTAACTCCAGTTTTGATTGATGTAGATGTTGTCAATATGAATATTTCAATCGATGCCTTGCGCAAAGCGATTACACCCAAAACAAAGGCGATTGTGCCCGTTCACTTGTTCGGACGCGCCGCAAACATGGAGGCAATCATGCAAATTGCCAAGGAACATAATCTATACGTAATCGAAGATAATGCTCAAGCTATCGGCGCTAATTACAAATTTGCTGACGGCACCAAAAAGAAAGTTGGAACCATCGGTCATGTTGGTGCGACCTCTTTTTTTCCATCAAAGAATTTGGGCTGCTACGGAGATGGCGGTGCTATTTTTACCAATGACGACGAATTGGCGCACAAAATTAGGGGTATTGTCAATCACGGTATGTATGTGCGCTATCACCACGACGTCGTTGGTGTTAATTCAAGACTTGATAGTATACAAGCTGCAGTTTTAAATGCAAAACTACCGTTTCTTGACGATTACGGTCGCGCTCGTCAAAATGCTGCGCGAAAGTACACAGCGGCGTTCGAAGGACATCAGCATATTGTTGCGCCTTCCATTTGCGACATTTGCGATTGTCATGTATTTCATCAGTATACTTTGAGAATCATCGATGCTGATCGAGATGCCTTGATGCAACATCTTTTGAGCAAAGATATTCCCTGTGCAATCTATTATCCAATACCACTACATAGTCAGAAAGCCTATGCAGATCCGAGATACAAAGAAGAGAACTTTCCTGTGACCAATCAATTGGTTCATGAAGTCATCTCGCTGCCCATGCATACAGAATTAGATGATGAGCAAATACGATATATTACAAATAGTGTTTTAGAATTTTTTAAATAATTTGAGGAGCTTGTTCCTGCTTTCCGTTGCAATCTTTTTTAATCACCTTTTCGTTCAATATCAACTCAAGGTTCTAAAAAAGGATTTCCACTTCAATCAGGGCTAGATCTTACAACCAATACGCAATTAACTTATGAAAGTATTAGTGACAGGAGGGCTTGGGTTTATCGGCTCGCACACTGTGGTAGAACTACAAAATGAAGGTTTCGAAGTGGTAATTATTGATAATCTCTCTAATTCCTCTGAAGCTGTCCTTGACGGAATTGTTGCCATAACCGGGAAGAAACCGCATTTTGAGAAAATGGATTTACGAGATAAAAACGCAGTACAAGATTTCTTTTCTAAGTATAAAGATGTAGTAGGTATCATACATTTTGCAGCTTCGAAAGCAGTAGGAGAAAGCGTTGAAAATCCTTTGTTATACTATGAAAACAATATCAGCACACTCGTATATATTCTGCAGGAACTTCAACAAAAATCCGAAGCAAATTTTATTTTCAGCTCATCTTGTACTGTTTACGGAGAAGCGGACCAAATGCCAATAACTGAAGATGCTCCAATTAAGCCTGCAGTTTCACCTTACGGAAATACCAAACAAATCGGGGAAGAAATTATCAATGAGGTATGTAAAGTGAGTAACATTAACGCAATTTTACTTAGGTATTTCAATCCAATGGGAGCGCATCCTTCTGCAGAAATTGGTGAGTTACCGATTGGCGTTCCTCAAAATTTGATACCGTTTATTACGCAAACCGGTATCGGACTTAGAAAAGAACTCTCGGTTTTCGGAGATGACTATCCGACTCCTGACGGAACTTGTATTCGCGATTACATTTATGTGGTCGATTTGGCAAAAGCCCATGTGGTTGCACTACAGCGTTTGCTCCACAAAAAGAATATTGATAAAGTTGAAGTTTTTAATCTGGGAACCGGAACAGGAAGTTCGGTACTAGAAGTAATAAATACTTTCGAAAAAGTGAGTGGACAAAAATTACCGTATAAAATCGTTGGACGAAGAGAAGGTGATATTATTTCGGCCTATGCCAATACCGATAAGGCAAACAAGGTTTTAGGTTGGAAAGCACAATCTACCTTAGAACAAGCCTTGGCAAGCGCTTGGAAATGGGAACAAAAAATAAGAAAGTAAAATTTCCTTATCCTAAAAAAAGCCTTCTATTTGAAGGCTTTTTTTGTTATTTATGCAAGCTTTCCTTTAGTTCCTGAGCTGCTTTTTCCAATTGTTCAGCACTTTTAAGTTTTAAGCTATCCACTTTTGCTTTTGTTTTTTCTTTTACACTATCAATTTTAGCTTTCGTATTTTCTTCCAGAGAATCAACAGAGGTTTTTATTTCTGTGGTAATCGCCTCTTTAGCCTTGTCCAAATGTTCTTGGGTAGTTTCTTTGCAAGAAATGAAGAATCCTGACAGTAGGAAAACCAATAAAAGTTTTTTCATATACTAAAAATTTAAGCTGAAATGGTTTCGACTTCTTTATTTATTTTATTAACTAGCCCAACCAGAACTTTTCCAGGTCCAACTTCTGTAAATGAAGTGGCACCATCTGCTACCATTTGTTGAACGGATTGTGTCCACTTGACGGGAGCAGTCAATTGTATGATGAGGTTTTTTTTGATTTCATCAGGATCTGAAATCGCACTTGCAGTTACATTTTGATATACCGGACAACTCGGCGTTTTAAATTCAGTAGCTTCAATGGCTGCTGCCAATTCTTCACGGGCAGGTTCCATCATCGGAGAGTGGAAAGCACCTCCGACAGGCAAAAGCAATGCTCGTTTGGCGCCAGCTTCTTTCATCGCGTCACACGCTTTTTCAACGGCTGAAAATTCTCCGGAAATGACCAATTGTCCGGGACAGTTGTAGTTTGCCGCTAGCACAATTCCGTCAATAGAGTCGCATACTTCCTCCACTATATTGTCTTCTAATCCCAGAACAGCAGCCATTGTCGAAGGTTTTATTTCACAAGCTTTTTGCATCGCTTGGGCTCTTTTCGAAACCAATTTCAAGCCATCTTCAAAAGACAAAGCCCCATTAGCAACCAAAGCAGAAAATTCCCCGAGAGAATGACCTGCAACCATGTCTGGCTTAAAATTTTCAAGTGTTTTGGCCAAGATAACAGAATGCAAAAAAACAGCCGGCTGGGTTACGTTAGTTTCCTTCAATTGTTCGGCAGTTCCTTCAAACATGATGTCTGTAATTCGAAATCCGAGTATTGCATTTGCTTTTTCAAAAAGTTCTTTTGCGAAAGTTGAAGTTTCATATAATTCTTTACCCATTCCGGTAAACTGTGCTCCTTGTCCGGGAAAAATGTATGCTTTCATTTTAGCTGAATTAATTTCAGTATTTCAAACAATACTGAGGGTTATTTTCGAACCACAAAAGTAACATTTTTATTAAAATACGATTCCATTCACAAGAGTTTGCATTTCAGCTTTAAGCGATTCATTCGCGATCCCTTTTTCCGGGTCAAAATTATCCTGAAAATTTGGGAGCGAAAATGTTTCTACAATATTTGCATCATGACGCGGGAAGCGGTCTTTTGCCATTTCCAAAACACCCAATGCTCCCCGTGGTCCTGGTGAAGTAGCCATCAGCAGCATGGGTTTTTGTTGAAATAATTTGTTGTTGTAGCGCGAAGTCCAATCAAAAATATTTTTGAAAGCAGCGGAGTATGCACCATTATGTTCTGCCAAAGAAATGACAAGCAAGTCTGCAGTTCCTATTTTTTCAGAAAATGCGATGGCTAATTGTGGAATTCCCGATTCTTTTTCGCGGTCTGAGGAGTAGATTGGCATTTCGTAATCATTCAGGTCTAATATTTCACTTGCAACATTTTCAAATTGCGAAGCCACGTAGGTGACTAGTTGCTTATTAATAGAATTTTTGCTGGAAGAACCAGCGAATGCGATAATTTTTTTCATTTGCGATTTTGATATGAGTTCATTTAAGATAATTCAATTATTGGTAACAATATTTTAGACAAGCATGGGAACTTCCATTAACAAAATTTCTGAATCCGAAGTAGCTTCAAAAGTCAATTCATCGAAATCAGTAATTCCAAGACCGTCGCGTTGTTCAAGTTGTTGGCCGTCTACCTTTACGTTTCCTTTGATCACAAAAATATATAAGCCATTCCCTTCCAATTTACGTTGGTAATTTACGGTTGTTCCAGCATCCAAATTGCCCATATGAAACCAAGCATCTTGGTGAATCCAAACGCCTTCATCTTCAGCATTTGGCGAAAGAATTTGTTGAAATTTATTGTGACGATCTGTGGTGTCTAAGGTGATTTGTTGGTAGCGCGGCTCCACATTTCTTTCTTTTGGAAACACCCAAATCTGCAACAAATTGGTTCTTTGGTCGTGATTTGGATTGAATTCGGAATGTTGGATGCCGGTGCCAGCACTCATGACTTGAACATCTCCGAATTTGATAATTTCGGTATTGCCCATGCTGTCTTTGTGTGCTAAATCGCCTTCGAGTGGAATCGTGATGATTTCCATATTGTCGTGTGGATGCGTGCCAAAGCCCATACCCGGTGCTACAATATCATCGTTTAATACGCGCAACACGCCAAACTGAACGCGATTAGGATCATAATAACTAGAAAAACTAAAAGTATGGTGTGCGTTGAGCCAACCGTGATCGGCATGTCCGCGGGTGTTGGCTTGGTGTAGGATGGTATTTTTCATTTGATATAAATTTAGTATTTATTTTGGTGCAAATTTACAATAATGGAGTTGCTTTGTGGCTTAATGTAGGTTAAGAAATTAGTCTTGCAATCGGTTTGCGGTTAATGGCTATTCTATTTTCCAAAATATCTTCAAAGATTAATTAATACTATAATATTCTCGCTAATTCCTTTCTTAATCCGTTTTTTTTTTAAAATTTACATATTAAGTATATAAAGTACTGGCGAATTGGTCTTCACAACAAAAGAAAACAATCATGAAAAACCAAATTAAAACACTACTGGTATTTGCAGCGGTTAGTATGGTACTTTATTCCTGCACAGAAGAAGGAAGCCAAACAGTTAACAAAGTTTCAGCTCGTCCAAGTGCGCCAATTTTGGCAAATACCGTTAAAATTGGAACTCAAGTTTGGATGGCGAGGAACTTGAATGTAAGCCATTATAGCGACGGCACACCTATACCTCAGGTCACTGACATAACGCAATGGCCATACCTTACTACTGGCGCTTGGTGTTATTATGATAACGATTCCTCAAACGGACCTATTTATGGCAAATTATATAATTGGTCTCCTGTAGCAGCAATATATGATGCAGCCTCAGCTGCGAACCCAGCGCTCAGAAAAAAACTAGCTCCAACAGGATGGCATATTCCGAGTTTTTGGGAATGGGTCACTGTGACCGATTTTTTAGGAGGAATGAATGTGGCTGGTGGCCCTATGAAAGCAACCACATTGTGGAGCGCACCAAATACGGCCGCTAGTAATAGCAGTGGTTTTACAGGTCTTCCGGCTGGGGTACTCGTCGGAGGATATAATATGCGTTTCGATTATATTGGCCTTTATTGCTCGTTTTGGACTTCTAAGGAGAGGGAGGGTGACCCACGTTTTGCCTGGGTTCGTAAGCTTTATTATAATCAAATTAACGCATTTAGTACGGATTCCCCGAAAGTGTCTGGCTTATCGGTGCGTTGCCTGAGGGATTAGACCTTTTGTGAATTTGAAAGACTGCTCGAATAGGCAATCCGAGAAATAGTAAAAATATATTTGCAAAGCCATCAAAGCGACATTAGTGGCTTTTTTGTGTAGTCCATTTACTTAAATCAGTATAGAAAAAATGAGTATTACTTTGAGGGGTTTTTTTGTAGCTTTGTTTCTTAAATGTTTGTATTATGGAAACGATTCGTCTTCAATTTGAACCCAGCATAAAAGCAAAAATTCTAGAGCTACTAAAGACTTTTTCTAAAGACGAATTGCAAATAATTCAAGAAGATCCTTCTTTTGAAGAAAACAAAGAACGGCTCACACTTGAGTTAGCCAAAATTGAAAAAGGTACAGCAACCTATACTTCTCTTGAGGAATTAAATCTTGTGTTAGAAAAGCGCATTTCGAGTTATGAAGATTAGTTTTTCTGACGGCTTTGTATCACCGCTACTAGATCAAGTAGACTATATTGCCAAAGACAAGCCTGCAGCCGCACGAAAATTTAAGAATGATTTACTCAAGAAAATTTCAAAAGATTTAAAACATCCTTTCAATTATAGAAAGTCGATTTATTTTGAAGATGAATTTATTCGCGATTATATTTTCAAAGGTTACACCATAGTCTTCAAAATAGATTTGAAAAGACAAACGCTTTTTGTATTTGGATTTATAAAACATCAAGCTACTTTGAGATAAAAACCATCAAATTCAATTTGGTGGTTTTTTATTTCCGCAACAATTTACTTTTCATTTTACTAAAAAACTCAGGCGTCACGCCAATATAAGATGCAATTTGTTTTTGTGGGACTTTGTGAATCAATGTTGGATACTTTTTGCAAAATTTTTCATAACGCTCTTCTGCCGATAAGCTCAAATTATCTATTAAGCGCTCTTGATGTGCGACCAAAGAATTTTCAGTTAAGATTCTGAAAAACCTTTCTAGTTTTGGTATTTCTTGATACAGAACTTCTTGATTTTCCTTCGATAGCAAAACAACTTCTGAATCTTCCAAAACTTCGATAAACAGATTACCCGGTTTTTGAGAAAGCAGGCTATACATGTCTCCAATCCACCAGCCTTCGCAAGCAAAACTCAATACATGTTCTACGATATGGTCGTTGATGTTGAAACTGCGCAGCAAGCCCGAATTGACGAAATACGAATATTTACAAACATCTCCTTCACGTAAAATAATCGTTTTTGCTTTGTACAGTTTTGTCTCTAGTTTCGACAGTATGATTTGTTCTTCTTCGGAAGTTAGATTTACAATTTTTGAGATGTTATCAAGAATTTGAATCATTGTTGATTACTCTTGGATTGGCAGCAAATTAAAGTAAGAAACGACAAAGCGATTTTCTTTGATTTCACCAATAACCTCTGCTTTTCTGATTGTAGAACAAAAGCCATCTTTGGCATGAGCGTCCCCGTGTTCGTCGATTTTTGTGCCGTCTACAAAATAGGATTTTCCTTTGATACGTACTGCCAAGTCACAACCTTTGGCTTCCATCCCAAATTGACATTGACCGCAGGAAGCTTCAACAATTTCCATTTTTTTTTGTCTTTTGTCTTGTGCAAAACCTACGCTAAAAGTTAGAAATAAAACAAGTGTAATAAGTGATTTCATATTTTAAGTATTAATGGAGATTAGTCGGGCAGCGGCTTTCGCTTTTTCAACAATTTCTTCTATGGGTTTTTCAGCAACGTCATTGACCAAAACCACGCCCATTCTTCGGTAAGGCCGTGAACTTGGTTTTCCAAAAATACGAAAATCTGTTTTGGGTAAACCAGCTACTTTGTCCATCCCAGAAAAGCTAGGATTGTTTGAATTATCGGAGGCTAAGATGACTGCGCTTGCGCCTGCTTTTTCTAAAGTAATTTCAAAAATAGGTAAACTTAAAATGGCGCGGAGATGTAGTTCGAATTCGTTGAAGTTTTGGGTTCCAGCGAGAGTGACCATTCCGGTGTCATGTGGGCGTGGAGACAATTCTGAAAAATAAACACCTTCATCCGTCAGGAAAAATTCAACGCCGAAAAGTCCAGCGCCACCGAGTGCTTCAGTCACTTTCGCCGCCATTTCTTTTGCCTCGATGAGTGCTTCATCTGAAATCGCTGCCGGTTGCCAACTTTCTTGGTAGTCACCGCGTTCTTGCCGATGGCCAATCGGTGGGCAAAACAAAGTTGGATTGCCGTTTTGAGTTACGGTTAGTAAAGTAATTTCCGAGTTGAAATTGACAAAAGCTTCCACGATGACTTCTACCACATCGCCACGAGAACCTTCTACGGCGTAGCGCCATGCTTTTTCGATATCGCTTTCTGTTTTTATTGTGGATTGTCCTTTTCCGGATGAACTCATCAAGGGTTTTACCACGCAAGGTATCCCTACTTCGGCAACGGCTTTTGTCAATTCGTCTGCTGTGGTGGCGTAGCGATAATTGGCGGTTCGCAAACCCAATTCTATGGAGGCTAAGTCACGAATAGCCTTTCTATTCATGGTGAAGTTCGCGGCTTTCGCGGAAGGCACAACTGTGATGCCTTGTTTTTCATAATCGTAAAAGCGTTCCGTTCTGATCGCTTCGATTTCGGGCACGATAAAGTCGGGTTGGTGTTTGGCAACGATGCGGTCTAAGGCATCGCCGTCGAGCATGTTGATGACTTCAAAATCATCAGCAACTTGCATGGCGGGTGCGTTTTCATAGCTATCGACTGCGATGATGGTTTGACCGATGCGTTGTGCGGCGATAACGAATTCTTTTCCGAGTTCACCAGAGCCGAGGAGTAATATTTTGTAATTCATAGTTGTTGTTTTTGACAGACTGCGTGAGGGATAGTAGCGGTATCCTCGGAGTGTAACGGAGAGATAAAGCGAATAGCCCGACCCTTGCGGTCACGCCCAAATTTACAAAAATAAAGCCCCAAGTTAACTTGAGGCCATTGCTATTTTTAACCGACTGCTTCTTTGATTCTTTTCATGGCTTCGGTGAGCAAAGCTTCACTGGTGGCGTAGGAAAAACGGATGCAATTTGGGTTTCCAAAAGCGTCTCCAGTTACCGTGGCAACATTGGCTTCTGCTAAAAGATACATTGAGAAATCATCGGCGTTGTTGATTAGTTTACCACGTAAGGTTTTGCCAAAATAAAATGAAACATCTGGAAACACGTAGAAGGCACCTTCGGGAACGTTGAGTTTGAAACCTGGAATTTCTTTTACTAAACCAACTACTAAATCACGTCGACTTTTGAACGCTGCAACCATATCGTTAAGTACACTTGGATCGGCATCAACGGCAGTAATTGTTGCTCTTTGTGCGATACTGTTGGCGCCGCTGGTTACTTGACCTTGCATTTTGGTGCAGGCTTTGGCGATAAATTCAGGTGCGCCGATATATCCTATTCTCCAACCGGTCATAGCGAATGCTTTTGCAACGCCGTTGACAGTAATGGTTCTTTCAAACATTCCTGGAATGGACGCAATGCTGCAAAAAGTTCCGGAGAAATTAATGTGCTCGTATATTTCGTCAGATACAATAAAAATATTCGGGTGTTTTTCGATGATTTTTGCCAATG
>CANHBE010000080.1 GCA_947458575.1 Flavobacteriaceae bacterium
ATTATTGACAAGAAAAGAAACCTTCGCGGTCGAAAGGATAAAGACGAATTTAAGGAAGGATACAATGCGTCATCTCCTTCCGATCTCTATAATGAGATGACAGATGATGTGAAAGTGATTTTGGCCGAGTATCGTTTAGCATTGAAAAAAAATAACAGTGATCGCCAAATATAATCTTCCTTATTTATGTTAAAGAACAAGTCCTACATTGGTATTTCATTTATTATTCTCCTCTTCGGAATATACGCAGTGCCAAAGTTAGTTTCCAGAATTTCCGGCAACCAAATTGTGAAAGGAGACCGCTTGGATAACGTTAATAGCTCCCAAAGTGAAGGCAGTAAACTCATGAAAATCGGACCAGCCCCAAAATTCGAATTGACAGATCAAGACGGGAAGCAGATTACAAATGAGAGTTATCGGGGAAAAGTATATGTGTTGGAGTTCTTTTTTACGTCTTGTCCGACTATTTGTCCTCAAATGAATAAGAACATGTTGCTGATTCAAAATAAATTCTTTGGCAACCCTAATTTTGGTATTGCCTCCATTTCAATAGATCCGGAGCACGATTCATCAATAGTTCTAAAGGAGCATGCGAAGAGCCTCGGAGCCACATCCTCAAACTGGCATTTTTTGACCGGTGACAAAAAGTATATCTATGATTTAGCCAATAAAGGATTCAACCTTTACGCTGGTGAGAACAGTAAGGTTAACGGTGGTTTTGAACATTCAGGACTGTTTGCGCTTATTGACAAAAAGGGTCAAATACGTTGTCGCAAAGATGAATATGGTAATCCCATTTTGTACTACGACGGATTGGAGAATAAAGGAGTTAGAGATTTACAACAAGACATAGCAATTTTATTAAAAGAGTAATGGAAAATAGCGCATTAGAAACAAAATACAACAAGTACATCGTTGCAGTATCAATTGTAATCCCGGTAGTTGTGGCCATTCTGTTTAGTTTTAAATTGAAAGATATTGGCATCCAAGTGGAACCACTTTCATTCCTGCCACCGATTTACGCAACAATCAACGGAATCACAGCAGTGGTTCTTGTTGCTGCAGTGATAGCAATTAAGAATGGGAAGCGGGCAATTCATGAAAGACTAATGACAATTGCCATCGCACTTTCCCTCTCGTTCTTAGTGATGTATGTTGCCTATCACATGACCGCAGAATCGACCAAGTTTGGAGGCGAAGGCGCAATCCGGTTTGTGTATTTCTTCATTTTAATCTCGCATATATTCTTGTCGGTTGCAGTGATTCCGTTAGTGCTTTTCTCCTACGTTAGGGCTTTGTCGAAGCATTTTGACAGCCATAGACGAATCGCCAAAATTACTTTTCCGATTTGGCTATACGTAGCTGTAACTGGAGTCATTGTGTATCTTATGATTTCACCATACTACACGCATTAGAATCGTATAAACAAATGATCAAAATTGGAGGTAAATCAATTTTATTTTGTCTAGTATACTTCTACTTTACAGCTGTCGGCTACGCGCAATGTGCCATGTGTCGTGCAGCTTTGGAAGGGGAAGGAAACAATTCGAAAGCTGAAGCGGTCAATGACGGAATCGTTTACTTGATGTTGATTCCCTATATTTTGGTTGCTTTGATTGGATTTGCCGTATATCGAATCTATAGACAGAAGAAAGGCTAATCTTACTTAAATCCATCCACGGTAATATTAACAGTGCCATTCACCTTTATAAAGGCAAGAATCGCTTTGTTACTCAATTGGATTTTCTGAAATTCAATATCTTGGAGATTTCCATTAACGAAAACACCCTGCATTGGCGAGTAATTTTTCAGATACTTCTGTATACTCAATTTGGCTTCTTCTACGTTTGGAACTATTGAGTATTTACAAGATTCTTGAAATTTCCGCAAGATATAGCCTTGTGCAAGCCAATTGGCGGTTTTAAGCAAAGTGCTTTTAGTGTCTAAAACATAATCCAACTGGTCGAAAAAGATCTCTTTTGAAACATCGTTATACTTCGGAAAACCACTTAAGTATATAGTTCCATTCACACTTCCTTGTACATTCATTGCAATAATCATTTTGCTGTCCTTGTGCCAAAGCGAGATATTTTGTACTGTTATCTTCTTTTTTCCTGAAGTGAATTCCTTACCCGCAAAATTTTTTGTCATTATTTTAGAGGCATCAGTATAAGTGGAGACTGCAACAATATTTGCCGATAATTGATCCGGTATCTTTGATACAGCTTTTAGTGCAATCTTATTGCGATTGAATTGGCTCACAGGTTTTTGTCCGATGAGTGTCTCCATATTGCATTTTACGCCCATTTCGAAACTTACGTTTTCTTTCTGAAGCATAGCATTAGTGCTGTAAAGTTCAAGCGGAACCACATGAAGCCAACTTTCGTAGCTTTCATTCATTTGAAAAGGCGTGCAGATTTTTTCCAATGCATCCAGCACTTGCGGTTTGAAATCCATAGATTTTTCAATAGCATCATCGATGCTTTTTTCCATCCTTTCTTTGAAAAAACGTAGTCCCGGGTTGATGAGATAAGTAATCGGAACCGCTTTCCCTAAAATAACTACACTCGGACTTTCATTCCAGTCTAAAGATTTGAACTCGGTTTTTGTGCTCAATTTCCAGTTGGAAAGATTAACTTCACTTAACAGATTTAGAGTGCCGTTAAATAAGAACTCTTTGGTTGTATATAAGTCGATTCCTAATTTATTCGTGCCAATACGGTATTTTACTTGAGCTTTTAGTGGCAACTGTGATCTTATTTTTCCCTGAAGATTCTCGAGTTGAATGGGGGCGAGCTTCCATATTTTTATTGTAAAATCATCATCCTCAATGTTCGAATCCTCATATACCAATCCTGTTAATGTGGTATTTAGCTTATTTTCTATATCTTGTAATCTAATCTTAACCGGCATGTTTATGTAAGAGACGGTGTGCTCATACAAAAGAGGCGACGCATCCTCAGGTTCCGGTTTCAGTGCCGTTATTTTGGTTGCCGTACCGCAGCCGAACAATACTATACTACAAAGGCCCAGGAGCAATGAATTCTTGAGAGTGTTCATAACTTTTTTTATACCTGCGAAAGTAGGTAAAATGAAGTGCATTTGAAAAGTGTAACAAAAAATATCGAATGTAGTCTTATTGCGCTCATTACTGCTGGTTGGGGATAGCAGTGGATTATCAATTCGAAACAAGTCTGATTTTCCAAAAAAAGAATTTTGAATGAGTGTTTAAAAATTAACTAGGAGTGCTACCTTTGTCCCACTTCTACTCGAGAAAAGCATGAAAAAAGCGATCGGTTTATTCTTATTTTTTGTAGTGACAGGACTTCATTTTTCAGTGGCGCAAGCTAAAAAATGGACCTTGGAAGAATGTGTTCAATATGCGTTGGAGCACAATATTACGATTAAGCAAACCGAACTCGATGCACAACTTTCACAAGTCGATAAGCGCGCAGCTCTTGGCAATTTTCTTCCAACTATGAATGCTTCTGCAAATCACTCTTGGAATATCGGTCTGAATCAGAATATCACAACAGGTTTGTTAGAGAATCAAACCACACAATTTACTTCAACGGGACTAAATGCCGGGATAGATATTTATAGCGGATTACAAAATCAAAATCGTTTCAGAAGAGCGCAGCTATCGATATTAGGAGCGCAGTATCAGCTTTCCAAAATTAAGGATGACATTGCGTTAAATGTGGCAAATGCATATTTGCAAATTCTCTTTAACATAGAGAATCTGAAAGTTCAGAAAGAGCAATTGTCTCTCGATGAGAATCAATTATTGCGGACAGAGGAGCTTGTAAAGGCGGGTTCATTACCGGGTGGAGATGTTTTAGACAGCAAAGCGACTGTAGCTGCCGATAGACAGAGAGTAATTAGTGCCGAAAATACACTGTTGATTTCGAAATTGAGTTTAGGTCAATTATTGCAGTTGGAAAATTTCAAAGATTTTGATGTAGCCGATGTGAAAAGTGAAGCCAAGCAGAGTGCGGTTATGTTACAAACTCCTGAAGCAATACTAGCCAAAGCACGAGAAAATCGGGCAGAATTAAAGATTGCAAAAAACAATCTTGATTTGGCAGCGAAAGATTTGGAGATTGCCAAAGGAGCGTATCAACCCACCATTCAGGGTTTTTATAGTTTTAGTACCCGTGCAGCCTACGCCGATAGAATTACCGGAGTTCAGTTAGACCAGTTGAATCCAATAGTGCCAAATGGTACTTTTGTCAACGTTGGAGGTACAAGTTATGACGTTTTGCAACCCAATCGGTCTTTCGTTTTTGGCAAGGCAGCTCCCGTATTTGAGCAATTTAGCGACAACAAAGGACATAATTTTGGTCTCCAATTGAATGTTCCAATTTTAAACGGTTTTTCAGCCAGGAATAATGTGCTTCGGAATAGGGTTAATTTAGAAAAGAGTAGATTGGCATTGACGCAGAGCGAATTGGATCTTGAACGAACCATATTTACTGTTTATACCGATGCAAATGGTGCGTTAAAAGCATACGAAGCTGCTCAGGAGACATTGGAAGCACGGGCGCTTGCTTTTAATTATGCTAAGGAGCGATATGCGGTTGGGATGATGAATGCCTTTGATTTTAATCAGGCCCAAAGTTTATACACCAATGCGCAGTCAGAGGTACTGAGAACCAAATACGATTTTATTTTCAGAACCAAAATTGTCGAATTTTATTTCGGATTACCGATTATCAAATAAATTTAAGTCATGTCAAAGAAAACAATCTATTATCTAATCGGAGGTGCCGCATTAATAGTAGCGATTTTACTGGTACTTGCCAAGCAAGGAGTTATTGGGAATAAAGACAATACAATCGAAGTTGAAATTGCGGAAGCAGAAACGATGACAATCATTGAAACGGTCTCTGCAACGGGAAAAATTCAACCTGAGATTGAGGTCAAAATCTCTTCTGAAGTTTCAGGAGAAATCATCGCCTTACCAGTCAAGGAAGGCCAAGTTGTGAAAAAAGGAGATTTATTGGTAAGAATCAATCCTGATTTGTACACCTCAGGATACAACAGAACAGTAGCAGGACTGTCACAAACCAAGGCAGGCTTGAGCCAGGCCGATGCGAGCTTCCAAGAATCGAAAGCCAATTACGATAGAAGTAAAACTTTATTCGAGAAAGGCATTATTTCCCGCTCTGATTGGGATAAGGCGGTAGCAGCATTTGAAAATGCAAAAGCAGCAAAACAATCCGCGTATTATAACGTTCAGAGTGCTTCGGCTACCGTAAATGAAGCTAAGGATAACTTGGGAAGAACAACCATCTACGCTCCTGCGGACGGAACAATTTCTATGCTTAATGTGGAATTGGGTGAAAGAGTTTTAGGAACTCAGCAGATGTCAGGCACCGAAATTCTTCGAGTTGCTAATTTGAATAATATGGAAGTTGAGGTTGATGTCAACGAAAATGATATCGTCAAGATTAATGTTGGTGATTCGGCAAAAGTTGAGGTTGATGCATACCTAAAAAAGGAATTTAAGGGAATTGTCACTAGTATTTCAAATTCTGCAAGCACGACTTTGACAGCAGATCAGGTGACAAATTTTAAAGTAAAAGTTAGAATATTGAAAGAATCTTATCAGGATTTGCTGGAAGGGAAACCAGTTTCTTATTCTCCTTTCCGTCCCGGAATGACTGCAACAGTTGATATTATTACCAAACGAAAGGACAATATACTTGGCGTGCCTATTAGTGCAGTTGTGATGAAATCAGACACAGCTTCGGTAAAGAGTGTCGACATGAAGGATTTTGATAAGGATAATGAAAAGGCCAATTATCAAAATGATAAGAAGTTTGAATGCGTATTTGTAAAAGTCGGTGATAAGTCGAAAATTAGAATCATCAAAACGGGTATCCAGGATGATACCAATATAGAAGTGACCGAGGGCTTGAAAAAAGGAGATGTCATCATTATTGGTCCATATACAACTGTCACAAAGGATTTGATTTCAGGTGATAAGGTCAAAACTAAAGATAAGCTTGACAGCAAGAAATAGTGTCTATCATTCTTAATATTGAAACTGCTACCAAAAACTGCTCTGTCTCTTTGAGTCGCGATGGTGCTCTATTGAGTTTTCGGGAAATTGCGGAGCAAGGCTATTCACATGCTGAGAAATTGCATCTCTTTATTGAAGAAATTCTAATCGATTCTGGTCTAGCACATCAAGATTTAAGCGCTGTTGCTGTTAGTCAGGGTCCGGGATCATACACCGGACTTCGAATAGGTGTTTCTGCAGCAAAAGGATTGTGTTACGCGCTGCAGATTCCATTGATCGCAATAGATACGTTAGCAGTCTTGGCGGAACAAGTACGAATCGAAGAGGGATTAATTATTCCGATGATAGACGCCCGAAGAATGGAGGTTTACTGCGCAGTATTTGATTCTGATCATCAACAAGTGATAGAGACTTCTGCAGAAATTATCACTGATGAGGCGTTTAGAGGGCTAACAGAAAAGGTCTACTTTATTGGCGATGCCACCATCAAATGCAAAGAAATTCTCACGCGACCGAATTTCATCTTTCGGGAAGATATCATTTTTCCCTCCGCTAAAGAGATGGTGCCTTTGAGTTGGAATAAGTTCGAGGGCTCAAATTTCGTTGATGTGGCCTATTTTGAACCGCTCTATCTGAAAGACTTTGTCGCTACAACTCCGAAAAAAGGACTATAACGTAGACAAAAAATCAATAATTTTGATCCTATCATAATCCTCATCAAAACCTACTTTATTCTCTTTCAAGAATGATTCAATTACAGCTTTGTGCTCCGGAAAAAGTTTTATAAGTTGTTTTTTACTTGAAGGAAATTCAACGATTCCTTTGTCACTTTTTTTGAAGTAATAAGTGTTGTCTGTCTTTACAAATCGGGCTGGCATATCTTTTTCCAAAGACGTTTTTGCTATTTTACCATCATAGAATGAAATGTTCTCTTTTAGGTACAACGTATAATTTCCTTTGTTATGTAGCTCGATGAGGTAACCTTTCATGTATTTTCCCCCATCATTGGTGTAATCTAGCAATTCATATTTTTTACCAGTTCCAACAAAAGTAATCTTGCTGAAGTCCGTTATTTTGTCTAGGATCAGCGTGTCATTTTTCGGAGTTATGAATTCAAATTCGTCGGCATTGACATTATACCTCATGTAGTATTTCTGCGCTACATTATCCACTTTTGCGAGGCCAAACATTTTTTGCAAATAGGGACTTCCTTGAATTTGCTTTCCTTGATTTTTAGCATTTCTGAAAACTTTGCTTGCGCCTTGATTGAGCATAATGGCGTCTAGATTTCCGTTTTGTATATCAACTTGTGCTTGTAGTGTGCTACAAATGAGGAGAACGATAAACTTGTACAACGTGGAGGTTTTCATAGGATTGAATAATTTTATTCAAAAATAACTTTTTTCTTATTCTTAGGCGTGTTGTAAGTTGATTTTCTTTTCGTCGAAAGCGACTTTGCAATTTTCTAAAATCATAGCACAGACATCTTGATTGTCTTCATTTTTTGTCCATACTTGTATTGCCAAATGAATCCCAGCATCGGTTAATTCACGCACAAAAACTTCGGGCTTGGGATTTTTTTGAACTTGAGGCATTGTATTGACAACGTCTAAAATTATTTTTTTCACTTCATTGATGTTGGTCTGATAGGAAATTCTAATGGTCAAGTTAGTTCGTTGCAAGGGCTTATTAGAGTAATTGACGATTTTACCATTAGACAAAATTCCATTGGGAATAAAAACTACTTCATTGTTTTCGGTTAAAATTTGCGTTACAAATATTTGAATATCAATAACTTTTCCTACTGAACCTTGAGCTTCGATAGTGTCTCCGAGCTTAAACGGTTTGAATAGAATAATCAAAATACCGCCCGCAAAATTAGCCAATGACCCTTGAAGAGAAAGTCCAAGAGCTAGTCCGGCAGCACCAAGTATTGCAAGAAACGAAGAAGATTCAACGCCCAGTTTGGAAATGACGGCTACAAATAATACAATTCTAAGTCCCCAGAAAATGATATCTGACAGAAATTCTATAAGTGTTGGTTCCACTTCTCTTTTTATCATGACTTTTCTCGCAACTGCATTGATAAATCGGATGACCCAAATACCAATGATTAATAGGAGTAGTGCCGCTATTAGTTTCGGAAAATAGTCAATTAAGACCGCGGTGAATGTCTCGGAGTACTTTTGAAATAAAGTGCTTGGAATAGTTAAGTTCATTGTGATATCAATAAAAAACCTTCCCGATGATGAGAAGGTAGTTTGTTGCGCAAAAATAGTTTTTTTATGGATTAGTCCGCATCTTCTTCCACACGATTTTGTTGTGGTGTTTCAGGTTCTTTTGCCTCGTGAGAGCCATCATTGGTGAGGGAATTTACTTTCTCTTTCGCCGTTTCAATCGTATCGGAAATTTTCTCTTTTGCCTCTTCCGCGAATTCCTCAACTTTGGCAATTACTGGAGCTGATTTTTCTTTTACGGTTTCAATGGCTTCGTTTATGACCTCTTCTGCTTTTTCAGAAAACTCGCCAGCTTTTTCTTTTGCAGCCTCTGCGTATTCTTCAACTTTATCTATGATAGGAGCTGCAGCTTCTTTTGCTTTTGCCACCGTATCTTCCACAAGGTGTTCTGCTTTGTCGGCCATATCCGCGGTTGAAGTCTTAGCAGAACCAAATAGATTCTTAAAAAATGATCCTACTCCCATAATATTTTAGTTTTTTCGGTTGATTATCAAAATTATAAAAAAAAGAGAAGCTGTTGCGTTTATTGTTGTATTTCTTTAAGAATTTCATCCAAGTGAACTTTAGGACGTTGGCAAACCCGATCCTTACAGAGATAAAATAGTGTCTTTTCCGCAACATATCGATCCTTTAGGAAAGCCAATTTTGACTCATCCATCGTTGCGGCCACCAATAGGCCCGGATGGTACTGCAGATTAATTTCTTTAGCTTTTTGTAGCGCATCATCACCGCAAATTGCCAGTGACATCGAATTGTTTTCGTAAAATAGAACCGCATCAAGCCAGTTGGAAAATGCACTAGGATAGTCGATGGTCCGGACAATTTTTTGAATCATTTTTTGAGCGATATCATCATAGTGTGGTTGTTCAAAATAGATACTCAAATTTTGCAAATTCTTAGCCATGATGGAGTTTGATGCCGGTATCACATTGTCTTCTAATTCAAAATGGGGAACAATCAATGGTTCGTCAAGATCGGATTTGAAATTGAAAAAGGAAGCAGAACTATCATAGAAATGGTCCAGACAGTAGTCAGTCAAATTCTTGGCATATTGCAGCCATGTCATATCGAATGTAACCTGATATAAGGCAATGAATGCATCAATCACTGTGGCGTAATCTTCTAGAAAACCATTTATACTTGCCTTTTTGTTTTTGTATGAATGCCAGAGATTGCCATCTTCAGACCACAGTTTATGAACCACAAAATTTGCATTATCGAGGGCGATTTTAAGATATTCATCAGATTGAAACGCTTTGAAGGCGTCAATAAATCCTTTGAGCATTAGCGCATTCCATGATGTCAGACATTTGTCGTCAAGTCTGGGTTTACTTTTTTGCTCTCTCGCATGATAAAGCAAATGTTCCCAATGACGTTTTTTATTTTGTAAAATGGTAGCGTCGATATGTACTTGTGCGGCAATTTCTTGAATAGAATCTTTTTGAATTAGAACAAAATTTCCGTGTTCCCATGCCCCGAAATCATTAATATTGAAAACCGTAGCAAAAAGAGTAAAATCGTCTCCGAGCAACATTTGCAATTCGTCTTTCGTCCAAACATAAAAGGCACCTTCCTCTAATTCTCCTAAGTTATTGAGGCTGTCTGCATCCATAGCGCTGAAAAAAGAACCTTCTGGAGTGTACCACTCCTTGCAAACGAATTGAAGTGTTTTTTCCACCACTTCTTGATATAAAGGATTCTTTGTTCTTTTGAAAGCATCGGAATAGAGCGAAACCAATTGACCGTTATCATACAGCATTTTCTCGAAATGTGGAACATGCCATTTAAGATCGACAGCGTATCGCGAGAAGCCACCACCGACAGTGTC
>CANHBE010000081.1 GCA_947458575.1 Flavobacteriaceae bacterium
CCAAGAGTTTTTGCGGAAAACGAAAAAGGGCGGTCAGACGAGTTCGGGAAGTTTTGTGTTCTATTTTTTAAATCAGGAACTGCAAGTCAACGTTTCCGACTATCGGCGTTGCCTCGGGTGGAATTTGGAATTTCTTTATTCAGTATTTAGTCCGGCGCGCCTGCTGGCTCCGGCGCTAAAAATGTTCACTGGACATTTTTTTGACGCTTGGCCCCGTCTATGATGGTCGCTCCCTTCTCCCAGCGCCAAAATTCATTCTAAGAGTTTTTGCGGAAAACGAAAAAGGGCGGTCAGACGAGTTCGGGAAGTTTTGTGTTTTATTTTATAAATCAGGAATTGCAAGTCAACGTTTCCGACTATTGGCGTTGCCTCGGGTGGAATTTGGAATTTGGAATTTCTTTATTCAGTATTTAGAACCCGATGACACGGATTTACTTCGTCTGTTCGGCTATCACCTCGGGTGCAATCCGTGCTAAAAACCGGTGGCGCAAAGAGTCGCGAGACTTTGCGCAGTTGGGGTAGCATCAATCCCTTTCATCTCCTAAAATTAATCTTCGGTCGACTGGTATTTCTGCGGGCTTTTGATTAACTTTGAGGGACAGCTTTATTTGCCGACAGCTCAATTACACGACAGCTCAATTACACGACAGCTGAATTACACGACAGCTGAATTACTCAAAGGAAAGAAAATGGGAAATATGAACAATCGGTTCAACCAATTACGAATCCCAATTTTGTTTTGTAAGCAAACAAGTTGTTCATAGAGAATTTGATACAAATGAAGCGTTTTAAAACATTCTATTTTTCTGTAGCAATAAGTCATCAGCATACTTTTATTGCACTTTCGGTTATCGGAGTTCTCGCTTCTTGTAATACATTGGAGAAAGCTTCCCTTCATGGTTTAAACAGTGGCTATTATAAATTGAAATCTGATACAACAAGTACCCAAAATGTTTACTTAGATGTTACCGAGGAAAAGATAGATGTGTATCGTCGCATAAAACGACAACCGGATAATAAACAATTTATGACTATCCCCTTAAATACAATAACTGATAGTTTGATATTTGAACCGATAGTTTTTAAGAAGCAAGGTCTTGATATTGATATCACTTCAATCATTTTAAAGTATCGCCCATCAGTTGCCGGTTTACCGGCACAGTTAACAACAGACTTAAACATGGCATTATATGTCGGTTGGAGATATGACTCCTACAAAATAATGAGCAAGAAGAATCCATTAGGTAGGAATTACAGTAAAATTAGTAACCGTGGATACGACTTTGGCGTTTTTGCCGGTCCGGGCGCTACGCTTATCAGTCCATTTACCACCCGAAATAAAAGAGTCGATGAATACAATGGCATGATCATTCAGACGGGAGTTGCCGGTTTTATAGAGTCAAACGTCGCTAGTTTTGGATTAGCTATCGGTTATGATTATCTTATGAATTCGGACCGGCAGGTTTGGATATACAATAATAAACCTTGGTTAGGATTTGTGGTGGGTATAGCATTAAACTAAACAATTTTTATAGCAAACTAGGTAAAAGCCATACGCCATTTTATGACGTAAATCTGCATTGAACGGGAAAAAAATAGTAGATCAGAACGAGCGACAAGAGGAGAAAATATCGTTGCAAAATTTTTCAAAAGGCATTTATACGATTAAAGTTTTCCTTAATAATGGCGCTATCGTATCAGAAAAAATTATCAAGGACTGAAGGTAATTTTTGTGGTGAGATTTTATGAAATTTCTCCGTTGTTTCATTCTTGAATTATAACCTTTGAAATGGCAAAATTTAAAAATAATAAAACAATAGCATTATGAAATTCGGCTTCCGCGTCCCATCTCTAAACAAACGCATTGCAGCTCGCACCTCGCCTGCCCGAATATTGCGGCACAATCTGGGTTTGAAAGCGCCAAGAGGTTATGGCTGGATCACCAATCCGAAAAAATTTGTGTATAATAAAGTCTATCAGAAAACTACCAGAGGAACAGGTTGCCTCGTTGTGCTGCTCCTGCTCATCTTACCATTGGCGATTTTGCTTTATAAAATAGGATGATTTGTTTAGACCGGGTCGAAAGAATAAAATAATACATTAATTTAGTACTGTCGACCAAGTAATTGAAAAGTTGCAATCCAAAATAATCATCGTATGAAAAATAAAAAAGGCATCAACTTCTTCTTCTTGATTATTGCCATCATCACGGGTAGTAAATTATTCCAACACTTTGATTTTCAAAATCTAAAGTTTAAAAATTTAGGAATCGATATCCTTTATTTGGTGGTTTTTGTAGGATCACTCATCTTTTTAGTTAAAGACAATGTGAAGCCTCCAAAAAAGCCATAAAATATTGTTCACAGCGCTCAAGATGTAGGCGATTTCCAAAAAAATACCTGAACACAGTCTATTAAAAGTGGCTACTTTCTTCGTACTTGCTTTAAAAGATTTACTACCTTTAAGGAACAATACTTAAAGTAATTTTGTTTTTAATCGAAAGACCGGCAAATGTATGGTCGATTTTTTGTCGGACATGCGAGTCGATTGATTGACCTAACGAAATGGAGTCAACGATTAAAATTTCGATTAGATTCAGCGATACATAGTTGATTTTTTTTGTAATAATTTAGTTGCATACCTATGGCACAACTTCCACCCACAAGCAAGATTAAATCCGCTGTAACCATCTTAGAAGGCCTTGTTTTACTAGTCTTTATTTTATATCTCGGTAAATCACTTTTTATTCCGCTTGCTTTTGCATTCCTCATCAGTTTCATGCTCTATCCTGTATGCCTTTGGATGGAACATAAAGGAATCAACCATACCATCGCCATATTTTTGCCATTGGTTTTCATGCTCATTTTTTTTACCGGAGCCGGCTATTTATTGGTTGCTTTCCTTTTGGAACATCTCCAAGAAATGGACAATCTCAAACCCAAGCTACTCGAAGTGTTGCAAAGCGTTCACTTATTTCTTGCGGAAAATCTCGGTTTGAGTATTGAACTACAAAATGAAATAACACAGAATCTCATCAACAGTGCAGGTAACAGTCTCTACAATGCCTCGAGTGGAACGGTTTCGTCGCTTTCCAAGATGGTATTTTTTGGCATTATGGTCCCGATTTTCTCCTTTCTTATTTTGCTTCACAGAAACAAATTGATGAATACGCTCTATCATTTTTTTCCGAATGAGAGTCGAATTTCCCTTCGAGAAATCGTCACCGATACCATCCAATCCTATTATAATTTTGTCAAGGGAATGGCGCTGGTGTATTTGATAGTTGGGACACTCAATAGCATTGGACTTGCCATTATTGGTGCGCCTAATCCGATTTTGTTTGGCTTTTTGGCCTCTATACTGACGTTTATTCCCTATGTCGGCATTATGATAGCGTCTTTATTACCAATTACTGCAGTTTGGATTGCGTATGATTCTGTATGGTATTCAGTTGCCGTAATCTGCTGGTTTGCTTTTGTTCAAATATTAGAAGCATATCTCATCTTTCCATATATTGTTGGCAAACAACTTAAAATCAATACCTTAATAATTCTTGTGATGATTATTCTGGGTGGCATGTTGTGGGGAGCGGCCGGAATGATACTTTTTATTCCGATGATTAGCCTATTGAAGCTACTGGCAAGCCGCAGTCCAAAATTAAAGTTCATTTCGGAATTATTGGGAAATTAAAATCTAATTGCCACAAGCTTTACTTTAAAAACAATGTATCATCAAACCATTGAAAAAACGCTACAAGATCTCGTAACTTCCAGGTTAGGACTTACTTTCCAAGAAGCTTTGAAGCGCCAGAATAAATTTGGACGTAACGAGTTTCAAGAGAAAAAGAAAATCTCCTTATGGTGGCTTTTCTTGCGTCAGTTCAAGGATTTCATGATCCTGATCTTGATTGCAGTGGCGATTTTACTGGGTTTTCTTGGAGACACGATTGATACGATCATCATCCTTATCATTGTCATGCTCAATGCATTGGTTGGCTTTTTTCAAGAATATCAGGCAGATAAAGCCATCGAATCTCTGAAGAAAATGGCCATTGCGCAGACAACTGTCATACGAGATGAAAAGCCTATCATGATATCCTCGACGGAATTGGTGCCCGGTGATATTGTGATTCTCGAAGCCGGAAATGTTGTTCCGGCAGATTTGAGATTATTGGAAACGTATAATCTGCGAATAGATGAATCATCATTGACCGGAGAATCGATTCCGATTGACAAAATACACAGCGAACTACTTGAGCTCGATGTTCCTTTAGGCGATCAAATCAATATGGCATTTAAAGGAACAATGGTCACGACCGGAAGAGCTATTGGAGTTGTCGTCAATATCGGAATGAAAACTGAATTGGGTAGAATTGCCGGTCTATTACAAGAAAAAAAGGAAAACACGCCATTGCAACTTCGCATGAATCATTTTAGTGTGAAGCTGTCGTACGTTATCATCCTGATTTGTTTTGTGTTATTTCTCACAGGCTATATGCGTGGCGAAGAACCTTTGAAGCTCTTATTACTGTCGATTAGCCTTGCCGTTGCCGCTATTCCTGAGGCACTTCCCGCTCTCATTACAATTGCCCTTGCGCAAGGTGCTTCTAGATTAGCTACAAAACAAGCGTTGATTCGCAAACTTCCGGCGGTAGAAACATTGGGATCTGTGAACTTTATTTGTAGCGACAAAACAGGAACGCTTACGCAAAATAAAATGGATGTGGTGGCCAAACATGAAGCCAACGCCTTGTTGACATTATGCATGGCGATGAATCACGATATCAAATTTGACCAAGAGCAGCAGCTGTTGGGAGAATCGACTGAACTAGCACTTGTGCATAACGTTCTTTCCAGAATAAGTTACCGCGAATATGTTGATTTAACAGAGAAACACCCACGCTTGCAGGAATTGCCTTTTGATTCCGAGCGAAAATGCATGACGACCCTACATCGGTATGATGAAAAAATATTGGTCATTACCAAAGGTTCTATGGAAGCCATAGCCAATGCACTTCAAAATGAAGGAGAAAGAAAAATAATAGAACAATATGGCAATCAATGGGCTCATGAAGGTAAACGCGTCTTGGCTTACGCCTTTAAGATCATTAACGCACTACCGGAATCTGATGCTGAGATTGAAAAGGAATTGACGCTTGCCGGAATTGTTGCGCTGATAGATCCACCCAGACCAGAAGTTAAATTAGCCATCGCTGAATGTAAAACAGCAGGTATCAAAACTGTTATGATTACCGGTGACCATCCCGCGACTGCAAAAACAATTGCCAAAGAAATTGGTATTTTGGAAGAAGGTGATTTGGTGCTCACCGGCGCAGAACTACAGCGCCTTAACCATGAAACTTTCCTATCACAGGTTGAGAAAATTTCGGTATATGCACGAGTGTCACCAGATCAAAAACTACAGATTGTCAAAGCGTTGCAAGCAAAAGGAAATTTTGTCGCCATGACCGGCGATGGCGTGAACGATGCTCCATCATTGAAAGCCGCCAATATAGGAGTCGCGATGGGCATTAATGGCACTGATGTTAGCAAGGAATCTGCTGATTTCATTTTGTTGGATGATCATTTTGAAACTATCGTCAATGCAGTGAAGGAAGGTCGACGCATTTTTGACAATATTCGAAAATTCATCAAGTATATGTTAACCTGCAATGGTGCTGAGATTTGGACCATTTTTATGGCTCCATTGATTGGCATGCCGATGCCGCTTTTGCCTATTCATATACTTTGGATAAATCTGATTACTGATGCCTTACCCGCCTTGGCCTTGGCAAACGAAAAAGCGGAAGTCGATGTTATGCATCGTCGACCGCGACCGACGAATGAAAGCTTATTTTCTGACGGCGTCGGATTTCACGTTATTTGGGTTGGACTATTGATGGCGGGTATAACTTTGGGTGTACAAGCATGGTCCATTCACCATCAATTAGCGCATTGGCAAACGATGGTATTTACGGTGCTGTCCATTTCACAGTTAGGCCATGTATTAGCCGTTCGCAGTGACCATACATTTTTATACAAACAAGGTTTTTCCAGTAATCCAGCTTTGTTGCTTTCAGTTTTGCTGACATTTTTATTACAAATGGCCGTGATCTACTTGCCTTTTATGAATACTATTTTCAAAACACAGCCATTAACCCTCAAGGAACTTGGCATTTGCCTTGGCGGTGCAGTTGTGCTTTTTCATGCCGTTGAAATTGAAAAGTATTTTAAAAGAAAAAGGAAACAGCGTCCGAAATCAGCATTGCTGTAAGACTATTAAATCTAAATAGTGCAATACATTTTAAAAGCGGCAATAAGGAATCCAAATGGAGATAAAAATGAGATTATGTCATGATATTTTGAAGATCACACTAATAAAGAATCAATTGCGGACAATCGATTTTGCATCATGCTGAAATTTGTACTTTTGACTGTAAATCAATCCGACTGTAAATGATCAGAACCATCAAGTACTATAAAATCATGTGGCTGCGGCACGACCTGGCTGCGGGGCTTTCCGTTTTTTTGGTGGCGCTCCCACTCTGTTTGGGTATCGCGTTGGCTTCGGGTGCACCACTCTATTCCGGACTCTTATCAGGTATTATTGGTGGTCTCGTGGTAGCTTCCGTTAGTAGTTCACCATTGGCAGTATCCGGACCGGCAGCAGGTTTATCAACGCTGGTCGCGGCAACAATTTTGTCATCCGGAAACTTTGGTATATTCTTGTTGTCGGTGGTTGTGGCAGGTTTGTTTCAAATCGTATTGGGTATCCTTAAATGGGGAACCATTGCCAACTTCTTTCCCTCAGCGGTCATCAAAGGCATGATGGCGGCAATCGGAATTATACTAATCTCCAAACAAATTCCGCTTGCATTAGGATATAACCAACCTGACTTTTGGACGAGCGGCTTTCTGGAGTTGTTTTCAACTCAAAATTTTCTAGGTAATCTTGAGCAATTCTCGGATCAGATAACTATCAATTCAGTGATCATCACCCTATTTTCTTTAGCTGCCATGCTCTATATGCAAAAAGTGAGGAGTGGTCGAACCAAGAAAATACCGGCACCCTTACTTGCTGTCATGGCGGGAGTTGCCATCAACCAAATGTTTACGTGGATTAGTCCCGATTTAGCATTACAACCCTCTCAATTGGTTTATATACCCGACAACATCTTGTCTGAAATACAATTTCCCGATTTAACGCTCTTATTCAGCGATGTACAAATTTGGAAAAATGGCGCTTTAATCGGTGTGCTCGCCAGTTTAGAAACCCTACTCTGTATTGAAGCGATTGACAAACTTGACCGAAAAAATAGAATCACGCCTGTCAATCGGGAGCTTATCGCGCAAGGTGTTGGTAATACGCTCTGTGGATTATTGGGTGCTCTGCCGTTGACCGCTGTTGTGGTGCGTGGGGCAGCTAATGTCGATGCCGGAGCCAAAACCAAACTGTCTGCCATTACGCATGGGATTTTTATATTGCTTGCCGTTATGTTTATTCCATTTGTTATTAATCAAATTCCGTATGCTTCGCTAGCTGCCATATTGTTAGTAACGGGTTTTAATTTGACCAAACCCAAATTATACATTAGCATGTGGCAACTCAAATGGAGACAATTTTTGCCTTTCCTCATCACAATCATCATAATTCTTGCAACCGATTTGCTCATTGGTGTTAGCATTGGGTTGTTGATTTCGGTTTATTTTATCATTCAAAGTAACTTCCAAGCCGAATATCAATTTACCAAAACGCTTCAGGGTGGAATTCAAGTCGATACCATCACCCTCAACAGTAACGTCACCTTTTTGAACAAAGTCAAACTTAAAAAAGTTCTTGACGAAGTACCGGAATATTCAGTGCTGATTATTGATGGAAGTAAATCTAACTTTATCGACTACGATATATTGGAAATTATCAGCGAGTTTGACAATAAAGCAAAAGATCGACATATTGAACTCCACTTGATGGGTATTGAAAAAGTAAATGTTACAACAATGCATTAATTAATATTTGATAATGACTTGATGGTTTTGTGCCGTTAGATTTTTGCAATATTAACTTTCAAACGCTTAGATTCGAAATCAGAATGACCTAAACTCATGTGTTACTACGTCCAGCAAAGTAAATTAGCCATTGAAATCACAGATTTCTTCAACAAGAATATTGATCATAAAGAAAATGTATTCACTTCGAATTTCATTAACGGATTTGCATATCCGAATCTGCCGATTATTCTGGATTGCCAACCTGAAATAATTACCACCTATTTTACTTGGGGTTTGCTTCCGACGCATCGCGATAAAGATTTCAGAAAAAGCACCCTCAATGCTCGTGTAGAATCTTTAGAAGAGAAGCCATCGTTTGCGCCATCCATCAACAAGCGGTGTTTGGTCATCGTTTCGGCTTATTACGATTACCATTGGAATGATTCTAAAGGCAAATCAAAAACCAAATACCAAATTAATGCGCAAGACCATGAATTGTTCTGCTTGGCTGGAATTTATAACAGTTGGCAAGACAAAAACGGAGTGGCTTGGAATACGTATAGCATTGTGACTACTGAAGCGGATGAGCAAATGAAATACATTCACAATCGCAAAGAATCAGAAGGCGATCAGCGAATGCCGATTTTGATCAATCGTAAAAATGAAAATGATTGGTTGGATGCTCGGAATCATCCGATGGATTTTGCCTTTCCTAAATACCAGCCGTCGCTCATTGGCTTTCCTGTAGATTAGGCGTTGTTTATTTTTGCTTTCACGGCTCTTAGTTCACTGCGCATTTCCATCAATAGTGAAGTGACGTTATCTGTGCTAAACGCTGTTTTTCGGTCGCTCCTACCGATATTGCATACATATTCCCAAACCTCCAAAACATCGGAAGCTTTCACGGTATAAGGTTCGTAAAATGTATTATCTGAATTCAATAACAACGAATTCTTGCCGTTTTTGTTCAAACGTTTGTAAACAATTCCATCGTCTTTAGTCACTACGATATAGGTCTTACCATCTAAAATATCGCCCAACTTTTCAACGTACTTGGCCACAATAAAAGAACCGTCTTCATGTGGCGGCATCGAATCGCCTTCGACAGGAAAAGCACGATGTTTCCCAGCTCCTAAAAAGGAAAGTGAAATTTGTGGCAACGAACCAATAAATTCCGGATCGGCATATCCGCTGCGGTAGCCGGCTTTGGCTGTTTGGGTAACCACTTCAATCCGGTCGTTGTTTTCACTATCTACCAAAATAGGCAGTAACATACGGTTCTGGCCAATGGCCATCATGCTTTCTAAAGTAACTTTAGTCAGATCGGCAGTCAACAGCAAATCAGTCGTAACATCGTAATACTTCGAAATACGAATCAAAATATGATATGGCGCTTCAGAAATGCCATCTTCATACTTTTGATATTGTCCTCTGCTAATCTTTAGAGCATCAGCAATTTTTTGTTGAGATAACTCTTTCTTTCCTCTTAAGTACCTCAAATTAGCGGCAAATGTGTTCATACTTAAAATTGATATTATTTATATCAACAAATATAATACAAATTATATCAAATAAAATTAATTTTGTAGATATTAATGAATAATAAATAATGGATAATGGAAAAACCGTTGGTGCAAGTAATTTTTGATGCTCATTTTTCGTCACTTCGAGTGAGTAGATGTACGATTGTATTATTTAAGAGTGTGGGATTGCCGATCAATGTCGTCACTTCGAGTGATTTTAAAAACTGCGACTAGCTGTTTTTGAAATTGTATCGAGAAGTGCTGCAAGCAAGAGTTCTCGATACATTTTTTGCTCCGTTGTACTGCGCAAAAAACACTCGAACTGACGAGTAAGTAGATGTACGATTGTATTATTTAAGAGGGTGAGATTGCCGATCAACGTCGTCACTTCGAGTGATTTTAAAAACTGCGACTAGCTGTTTTTGAAATTGTATCGAGAAGTGTTGCATGCAAGAGTTCTCGATACATTTTTTGCTCCGTTATACTGCGCAAAAAACACTCGAACTGACGAGTGAGTAGATGTACGATTGTATTATTTAAGAGCATGAGATTGCCGATCAATGTCGTCACTTCGAG
>CANHBE010000082.1 GCA_947458575.1 Flavobacteriaceae bacterium
GGTTTTTTTCTTGAATTGATGCGATTTAGCACTTCTGCACGAAGTAAGACATTTGCATTATCAGTTTCTTCAATCTGATAAGGACGTCTGTACGATCCCGGGTAAAATAGCACATCTTCTTCGCCCAGCATCGCCTCAAGATCATTGAGATAATATGCCGCTTCTTCTTTGTCGTTTAATAAGATCAGAAAAGGAAGGTCTGTTTTTTTAAATAGCGATTGAATAACAAAGGACAGGGAAGAACCAATAAGCCCATTGACTTGAATTTTTTGTCCAGCTATAGAAAAATGGTCTCCAATAAGTTTGACTTTTGGCGAGGAGTCATACAGATGTATCAGTGACTTTACACTCAATGGAATTATGGTTTTTGGGGTGTCAGTGGAATCGCTCTTGCGGTATCTAACATTCGAATCATATCTGATTCGCCCTCTTCTTTTGGGATTTCACTTCTGCGAACGATTTCATCCATTTGTCTGGCAATTGATGCCAATTCAACATTGACATCACCGACTAAAGCCACAATTTTTTGAGCCGGAATTGCATCTATGTTGAGAAACAAATTAATTGAGTTTATTTTGGTAGTCAAAGCTGCAATTCGGCTTTTTATTTCTGGTCTAACAAACGGTGGAGGAATAGTACCATTCAATACCATTACTTTCTTCGATAGTTCTTTAGATTTTTTTTGAAATGCGCCGATACTACTTTTAGGTGTTTGCAACAACTCTGTCCTGAAATCATTCATTTCTTTCCAATTTTGAATTAATGATTCTGTTTTTGGACTTAAAATGGGAAAGCTAAATTTCCAACCATTGCTGATAGTAGAGAAAACGAGAGCTCTCGCCTTTGCATCTTTTTGCTGTTCCAGAATTTGTTGTTCGTCTCTGCTTTGACAAGAAAACAAACAAAGGAAGCAAATACAAAAAAGAATTAGTGTTCGTTTCATGCCTAAAATTAAGTGCTGGGTTACAAAGGTAAAATGAAACTTAACAAGACCAATGTTATTGTCAAATTTATTTTTTTAATTTCTGAATCAATGGTCAGTGAACTAATATTTTAGTGAAAAGACTATCTTTACCAACACAAAAGATACTTCAAAATGAACACAAAAATTCTGATAATTGGGGCATGTGGACAAATAGGTACGGAGCTGACTTTCAAGTTAAGAGCGATGTATGGAACGGAAAATGTCATCGCGAGTGATATTCGTAAAATGAATAATGAAGTCGTTAATTCAGGACCATTTGAGGTTGTCAATGCACTTGATTATAATCAGATCGAACATTTAGTAGAGATTCATCAAATAACGGATGTTTACCTGATGGCGGCGTTGCTATCTGCAACCGCTGAAAAAAACCCTGCTTTTGCTTGGGATTTGAATATGAATTCGCTTTTTCATGTCCTTAATTTAGCAAAAGCTAAGAAAATCAAGAAGATCTTTTGGCCATCAAGCATTGCTGTTTTTGGAATCACAACGCCACGTGAAAACACACCACAGTACACCATTATGGAACCTTCAACGGTTTATGGAATAAGCAAACAGTCAGGCGAACGCTGGTGTGAATATTATCATCGCATGTTTGGTGTAGATGTTCGAAGTGTGCGTTATCCCGGTTTGATTAGTTGGAGTACGCCTCCCGGGGGCGGAACCACAGATTATGCAGTTGATATTTATCACAAAGCCATTAGTCAGGGTAAATTTGAGTGCTTTCTATCCTCCGAAACCAAAATGCCTATGATGTATATGGACGACGCAATCAGAGCAACACTTGCCATTATGCAATCAGATGAGTCCCAAATTAAAATACGATCTTCTTATAATTTGTCGGCAATTAGTTTTACCCCAAATGAAATTGCAGCTGAGATCAAAAAGCATATTCCGGATTTTACGATCACTTATAAACCCGATTTCCGGCAGCAGATTGCAGATAGTTGGCCAGCCAGTATTGATGACACTGAGGCAAGAAAAGATTGGGGCTGGCATCATCAATACGATCTGTCAAAAATGACGACTACAATGCTTGAGAATTTGAGAAAGCACCCGAATGTTATTTAGATTTCAACTTCTCGATTAGCGGATTTTCTATATCGGACTTTATTTTGATCGCATCATTGGTGACATCGTTTGGGATGGTCATCGAAAGCACGTAGTGTTTTATTTTCCACTTGTTTCCTGTTTTAACCAGCACTCCCGAACCTCGACAAACTTTCATCCAAGTATCTAGTAACTCGTCAAACCAAGCAGTTTTTTTATCCTTGCTGAGGTAAATATGTCTTTCCAAAGGTTTAAAATCCCACGCCTTTCCTCGGTCAAAATATGGTTTCGCAAAAGTTTGAAATTCACTCTTACTCCAATGCTCAGAAGCATCTGTACCAACATATATAGCGTCTTCCGTCATAGTATCAAAGTAATTTTTGGCATCTGCAGCTGCCGCAGCTTTGTGCCACTGGTCTAAGAGATTGTTAATTTGCATTTTTTCATCAGACTCAATTCTTTGTGATGAATTGTAGGACATAAGTATAAGTCCTAGCAAAAGAAGTAGCATTGTTTTTTTCACGAGAAAGGTTTTTATTGGAGAAACATTGATGAACGACAAAGTAAAAGTAGACAATAAACTAAAAAGTGATATAAAATAATTTCATCTTCAGCGTATTGTGTACTTTTATGACCAAATAAACGGGTTATTGAAATGAGAACTGTACTCTTATGTTTCGCTCTATTTCTTTGTGGAAGATTATTGTCATTTAATGGGAGAGTTGACTGTTTTTCTAGCTCTTCAATTAAATGTAAGCGATTGGAAATCTGTGCATCTCAAAGTACCGACCCTATTATTGATAGTATTGCGATGCGTCAGTTCTTTTCGAAGCATCCAAAATTAAAAAATTACGAATCGGAAGTTACTGCAGTATACAGAAAGCGGGAGTTTAGAAGTATTTGGTTTGAGTCAAATAAGCTTTCTGAATTGGGCGATTTATTACACAAAAGTTTAAATAATCTATCTGCCGACGGGCTGGAATTAAACGTACCGTACCACGAGGAGTTAAAAAGCGCTTTCACAAGATTACAAGAAGATTTTAATCCCAATGCTGAAATAGAATTCCTAATGACTTCTATGTACTTCTTTTACACACAGCATGTTTTTCTCGGTATAGATGACAAAAGCACAGCCGATCTTGGATGGCACATTCCGCGGAAGAAAGTGTCGTTTGTTAGTTATCTGGATACGCTAGTTCGAAATCCTACTTTATTATTGCGTGACGAAACCAAGATGTTTCAACAGTATTATGATTTGAAAGATGCTTTGGCAAAGTATCGAGCAATTGAAGGGAAGGGCAAATGGCAGCCAATCGTGATGACAAAATCGAAGTCTATGGGAGTTGGTGCGTCCTCTTCCGCGGTCATGCAAATTCGGGAAAGGTTGTGGCTTCTGGGTTATTTAAAATTAAATACTAAATCAGATAAGTACGACAAAGAAATGGCTTCTGCTATTTGGAAATACAAAAAAAATACGGGTATCATTGTAAATGACTCCATCACACCAAGATTAGTTGCGTCTTTAAATATTCCTATCGCAGACAGAATTCGTACAATTATCTTTAATATGGAACGCTGCCGCTGGATTCCAAGCGATTTCAATCAGGCAAATGAATACATCTTTATCAACATTCCGTCGTTCCAAATGAACTATTTTAAAGACGGCAAAACATTGCTCAATTCGAAAGTTGTAGTCGGAAAAGTAATGAACCAAACAGTAATTTTCAGTGGTATGCTGCAGTATGTGGTTTTTAGTCCTTATTGGAATGTTCCCAAAAGCATAATAGAAAAGGAAATCAAACCGGCAATGAAGAAAAACAAGAATTATCTTGTCCAGCATAATATGGAATGGAATGAAGGTAATATTAGACAAAAACCTGGACCGAAGAATTCTTTGGGTTTGGTGAAATTTCTTTTCCCAAATTCGAATTCTATTTATCTGCATGACACTCCTTCGAAAAGTTTGTTTAAAGAAGAGAAAAGAGCTTTTAGTCACGGATGTATACGGTTGGAAAAACCTGTTGAATTAGCATATCTTCTCCTGAAAGATGATAAGAACTGGCCTATGGAAAAGTTTAATAGTGCGTTCCATTCTAAAAAGGAGATTTGGTATACGTTGAAACGAAAGATACCGGTGTATATCGGATACTTTACAGCATGGGTCGGCCCTGAAGACGGAATACAGTTTTATGATGATATTTACGCTCGCGACGAGTGTTTGATTGAATTTCTCTATGACAGAAAATAAAAACGAATTGTGCATTCAAAGAGGAAATTTCTTCGAATAACAGATAATATTTATTATTAATTTTGGGATACAAAACAGCAACCTTTAAAGTAAAGTTTATGAAAACAGTTAGAATTTTTTTATTTGTATTGACCCTATTTACGGTTGGCGCTATTCAAGCCCAGAAAGTAGGCGTACGAGCAGGATTGAACATCGCAAATGTAAGTGGTAGTGATGTAGTAGAAAACAAATCTCTGATAGGATTGCATGTGGGTGTTTTTAAAGAGATTACAATTGTACCCGAGATTTTCTTTTTGCAACCGGAATTACAGTATTCTATGCAAGGTTATAAAATAGAAGAAGAGGACTTTTCTTTGGGTTATTTCAATATACCTTTACTTGGAAAGGTCTACATTGCTAAAGTCCTAAGCGTGGAGGCAGGACCGCAGATTGGCTTTAAGGTCAATGACAATCTCGAAGGAGATTTAGCAGACAACATAAAGACTTTTGAAACATCTTTTGTGGGAGGAATAGGTTACAACTTTCCTCTAGGGCTGTCTATAAATGCCAGATATGGTCTGGGATTGACCGATATTGTAAAGGACTCAAACGTAAAGAATTCAGTCTTTCAAATCGGAGCAGCATTTAAGTTTTAGTTTCATTGATCACATTATAAAGGTGATAACTCATCTTTCGCAAAGCCCGAAATCACAATTGATTTTGTAACATCCAATTCGTTAATGTTACCAATTGTTCTTTACCATTCTAATTCTTACGTTATGAGAGCACACGATATAGATTACCAAATTTTTGGAGAAGAAATGCAATATGTGGAAATCGAACTTGATCCTCAGGAAATTGTCATTGCTGAAGCGGGGAGTTTTATGATGATGGACAACGGAATCAAGATGGAAACGATTTTCGGAGATGGTTCGGAACAACAACAAAGCGGATTATTCGGGAAGTTGCTTTCGGCTGGGAAACGGGTTCTTACCGGCGAAAGTCTGTTTATGACGGCATATATAAACCAAAATGCAACAAAAAGCAAGGTGTCTTTCGCATCACCTTACCCCGGCAAAATTGTAGCAATTGATTTAAGTGCATTCGAGGGAAAATTCATTTGCCAGAAAGATTCGTTTTTATGTGCTGCCAAAGGTGTTTCAGTCGGAATTGAGTTCTCTAGAAAACTCGGACGTGGACTTTTTGGAGGGGAAGGTTTCATCATGCAAAAACTAGAAGGAGACGGAATGGCATTTGTACATTCGGGAGGAACTTTGGCCAAAAGAGAGTTGCGGTCAGGTGAAATACTAAAAATTGATACAGGTTGTGTCGTTGGATTCTCTAAAAATATTGACTATGATATCGAGTTTATAGGAGGAGTAAAGAATACACTCTTTGGAGGTGAAGGTGTTTTTTACGCCACTTTACGCGGACCTGGGACTGTCTATGTTCAGTCGCTTCCGTTTAGCAGATTAGCAGACAGAATAATAGCTTCCGCTCCAAAGAATGGAGGAAATTCAAGAGATGAAGGTAGTTTGTTAGGAGGAATAGGAAACCTTTTGGATGGTGATAATCGATTTTAAGCGGATTTCAGGACAACACAAGAAAAAAGACCAACTGAGAGGAAGGTCTTTTTTTTATTGTGGAATGCTTTACTATCTATTGTAAGGACTTTCATAATTGAGCAACTTGGAAAAGTAATCCTTTATGAAGGCATGCTGTTCCTTGAAAGTCATTTTGTTGGCTGACTTTGTTTCAATTTTAATGGCATCAAAACGATGATTGGCATGGATAAGATTATATAATTCGGTTTTTGCGCTTGAAGGACCGTAGAGAACCACCTCGTCATGGCCCCTAATGATTTCCATAAGCGATTTGTAGTAGGCGTGTAGTATTTGTTTCTCTTTGTTGTGTAGCGCATTTTCGCTCTGTAAAAGCGGCTGTTGATTAATCATAGAAACATGCTCCGCATTTATTGTTTTTACTTCAAAAGTGTCAACAACATATTCCATACAATAGGCAGTTGCGTGATCCATCCAGATACCCAATCTTTTTTTAGCTTTCATAACTTTAATTTTTAAAAATGAAGTTTAATCACCACCAGGAAATCTAAAGTTTAATTTCCTCTATTAAAGGTACGAATAAAATAGCAGATCATGCAATTGAAAATTGGATTTAGTTGCTCTCCCAACGAATCAGTTGGCATTATTTGAACCGAGCTTTTAGTAGATACAATGACTTAGATGAGGAAATCATGCGATAAGCACCGGATCATCAAATGACAAACATTAAAAGAGGCGAGCTACATATTTCAAGACAAGCTTTTTTACCAACTAATACTCGCCTTTTTTGAAGTAAAGAAATTTGCAGGACCGCTTGCCCCACTTGCATTGTTGCCGGTTTTCAAACGATAATTCGGCTGATTACCCCAAGATGCCGGGAAATCGCCAATCTGCATATCTTCTCCTGTATCATTGCTAACAAATGGATTAATAAGCGTTTGCCAGCTTTGAATACGCGGAATACTCTTGGTAGAATCAAATAAGTCGTTTGAACTTGAGTTCAATTCTGAAATGTAGTTCTTGTACAAGGTTTGGTACTGCGGAATCGCCAAAATCTTCGTAATTAAAGGTCTTTGTGTCATATTTCCCCAAGCCAACGGATTTTGAGATCCTGAATTGGAAATAATTTGAGAAGTTCCAAGGGTATTGTCATAATCATACGGAATAAAATAGGCTTTTCCGTTCGGAGCAAAATAGAAATAAAAATTATTGCCGTTTACCCAATAATCGTCCCACATACCCACAACAACATTCACGGCGTAGGTCCTGAGAAAAAGAGGAATATCCATTTTTTGTTCAATCCAGGTTTGAAATTCAACTCCCGTTTTTGTATTTAAATCTGAAATAAATTGCATTAACTGTGCTCTCGCCGCAGGCAATTCATTTTTTCTCGTTTTCAAATCGTAGGCATAATAAACAGATTGTGCTGGATTGATGCTAACGTTTTCAACGCCGATGCTCTGAGTTGATACAAAGTTGGCATTGTTCGATCCACTCCAACCGCACTTCCATAGAAAACCAACTCCTGAACCCCAGTTGTTTTGATTTTTTTGAATAAAATCCTCGTCGATGTTTTCAACCATCGCATACACGCCGAAGTTGGCAGTTGGGGCGCCACCTTGAACCTTGATATTTAACCGACAATAAGAAGCGCGCGGGGCATTCCAACAACCGAATCTACGGAATAAGTCATAGCAATAGATTTCACGGACATAGGCTGCATCATCCTTAAACCATTTTAGGTTCAGTTTGTCAAGTCCCTTAAAACGCTGGTTGTCTCGGTATTTGGAAAAATCCAAACCAAAATGACAATGGTGCCAATCCGGGTTGGTAGGGTTATGCAGTTCTCCAGTGTTTCCTTCTGGTCTTCGTCTGCTGGTGTTACCCTTCAATCGCAATCCAACACTGTCAAGCACAGTCGTTCCGGATCTGCTAATGAAGGTAAATTTTGAAACTATTTTTTTGTCATTTGCTGGATTAAGATCATAGTTCTGCAAAAAAGTATTCCAATTATTTAGCGCAACTTCGATTGAAATAGCCGATACTTCGCGCAAATTAAATATGCTTGATTCAGTAATGGGAACTGTAGGGCGGTTCTTATTTTCTCCCGGAACAGTAGTAAAATCCGCATTACCGCAGTAGACTAAAAGCAGTATAGGAAGGATTAAAAATATTTTTTTCATAAAGATAAATTTGCTCAAAGATAATTGAAATCAGAAATAAGAGTATTCTTCTAGTGGCAAAGTTTCATGATAGGGGTTTAATATGTCGTGTAAGCGGAATGTGTTAGAAATCAACATTATACAGAAAACCTACGATAAGACAGAAAAGAACATGTTGTTTTTTGACCTTTAAATGTTTCTTAATCTTAGTAATTTACTTTGGAGATATTTCACCATTGGGACTTGTCTATTAAGAAATGGTTATTATTTTTATTAATTATTTGTTTTTAAAAGAAATTACTATATGAAGTATTCAGCAATTCAAAATTATATCAACGGTCAATTTGTCTCTTCTTCAACCTTTAGAACCCTGGAGGTCATTTCTCCGATAGATGGTCAATTATTATCAAAAGTTCCAATGTCATCCTATGAGGATTTAGCTTTGGGAGCCAATATAATACTAGGTATTGTATCAAAGATACTCAAAAAATAAGCTTAGTAATGATCGGATATAGTTCCCCGAATTCCATTAAAATCAAAAAGACATTATCGCTTCAATGAAAAGTGCGATTTGAAAGTTTGCTTTTGGTTGGTATTTGGATCAAAGTAGTCCACCGTAAACCAATAATCCGTTGAAGGTAGTTCGTAGCCGTTCATCGTACCATCCCAGCCTTTACCGGCAGGACTAATCTGCTTGACAAACTTGCCGTAGCGATCAAAAATGTAGATGCCGTCTGAAGGCTGATCTTTGAGGTCCCAAATATTCCAAGTATCATTGTAGGTGTCTCCATTTGGCGTAAAGAAATGCGGATAATTTAGGATAAACAAAGAACCTGATAAGTTTGTACATCCAAAATCATCTTTTACAGTTATGGTATGTAAACCACTTGGCACATTGTAAAAAACATTTGAACTTTGGAATGCGCCTAAGTCCAATTGATACTGGAATGGACCTGTTCCCGCAGGTGTATTCACAATAATATAAGGATTGTTTTCAAAAGCCTCAGTCACGCTGGTAGTAAACGAATCGGCAATAATTGACGAGGTTACCGTTCCAAATACTTCACTCGAAATACAACCTGTTATTGTATCGGTTGCAATTACTGAATATTCACCAGTTTCGGAAACTGCAAGAGTTGCACTATTTTCATTTTGAATCGGGCTGCCGTTAAAAAACCACTGAAAATCATGGGACGAATCATTTAATCCTGCATTAAATAAATAGGGTTGAGCCGCATTACCTGTGTTCAATTCAATACAAATCAAGCCGTCAATAAGTGTAGGTCTTGGAAGTGGTTTGACATTGATAAGAACAAAAGCGGAATTACCAATACATCCATTCAAACTCGGTGTTACGGTGTAAATTGCATTGCCACCATTTTGAGAAGTCAGCGTTTGACTGATTGTATCGCCCGAACCATTATTTGCTCCAGATACGCCATTCTGACTAACAGTCCACGTGAAATCAGCTCCTGCTACTGTTGCTATTAGTGGCACATTTGAAGTGTTGGTACTACAAATTTGGTTGATACCTGAGTTAGATAATTGAGGTGTTGGATTAACAGTAATTTGTCGGTCGACCGTCGCATTTGGACAGCCTCCGGTTCCGAAAATAGTATAGGTTATGTTTGCCGCTCCCTGCGAAATACCCGTTACAACTCCTGTCGCTGGAGTTACAGTTGCAATAGTTGCATCAGAAGAAGACCATGTGCCGCCAAATACAGTTGATGAAAAACTCCGTGTATTTCCCTGGCAAACTATTTGGATTCCACTAAGTGTTCCATTTACAGGAGGAGCAGTCACAGTAACGATTCGAGTAGCAGTAACATTGGCGCAACCTCCGGTTCCTACAACAGTGTAAGTCATGGTTGCAGTTCCAGCGCTGAGTCCTGTGATAAGTCCGGTTGCATTGTTGATTGTAGCCACAGTATTATCAGAAGATGTCCAAGTTCCACCGGCAACAGTTGAAGAGAAGGTTGTGTTGAGTCCGACACAGATATTTTGATTTCCACTAAGTGTTCCAGACACAGGCGGAGCAGTCACAGTAACGATTCGAGTAGCAGTAACATTGGCGCAACCTCCGGTTCCTAC
>CANHBE010000083.1 GCA_947458575.1 Flavobacteriaceae bacterium
CAACTGTATTTTATTATCGTTTTCTTAGGAGTCAACTCCGTCAAAAAGTTTATTTTTGTGGCTGATTAGCTTCCCTGCAGATGAATGACGGAATTGTAATTATCCCGACTTATAACGAAATTGAGAATATTGAGACAATTGTACGTGCTGTTTTCACGCTGCAAAAATCATTCGACGTATTGGTAGTTGACGATAATTCACCAGATCAAACAGCAAAAAAAGTTGAGTCTTTACAAAGTGAATTCAAAGACAGGTTGTTCTTAGAAAAAAGAGAAAAGAAATCAGGTTTGGGGACGGCTTATGTGCATGGCTTTAGATGGGCCTTAGACAGAAAGTATGATTTTGTTTTTGAAATGGATGCTGATTTTTCGCATAATCCTGCTGATTTGGAGAAATTATACCACGCCTGTCACTTTGGGGATGCAGATGTTGCTATTGGCTCACGATATATTACAGGTGTAAATGTTGTCAATTGGCCCTTGAGTCGGGTATTGATGTCATATTTTGCCTCGGTTTATGTGAAGATAATTACGGGGATGAAAATTCACGATGCAACGGCGGGCTTTATATGCTACAAGAGAGTTGTTCTCGAGAAAATAAATATTGAGAAGATTCACTTTATTGGATATGCTTTTCAGATAGAGATGAAATATCGCGCTTTCTGCAACAAATTCCGAATAGTGGAAGTCCCCATTATTTTTACTGATCGAACCAAGGGTGAATCAAAGATGAGTAATGCCATTATCAAAGAAGCTGTCTTTGGTGTTATCTCATTAAGAATCAGGAAATTATTTAATATTTTGTGATGAATAGAGTATTGATAAAAAATGCAAAAATTGTCAATGAAGGAGTCGTTTTCGAAGGCGACGTCCTTATTGAGGACGAGTTCATTGTGGAGATTGCCGAAACCATCAGTGTCAAGTCTCCATCCACGCAGATTATCGATGCTGAAGGAAATTATTTGATACCAGGTATGATTGATGATCAGGTTCACTTCAGAGAGCCGGGATTAACCCACAAAGGCGATATCGCTTCAGAGTCGAGGGCAGCTGTTGCAGGAGGCATAACCTCTTTTATTGAACAGCCTAATACAATTCCAAACGCCGTTACACAGGAGATATTAGAGGAAAAGTACCAAATAGCGGCCAAAACTTCGTATGCGAATTATTCCTTTATGTTGGGCGGAACCAATGATAATTTAGAAGAAATTCTTAAAACAAATCCCAAAAATGTTGCGGGATTAAAGTTGTTTTTGGGTTCTTCTACCGGTGATATGTTAGTTGATAGTTCAGCCGCATTGGAGCAAATTTTTTCCAATACCAAATTGCTAATTGCAGTGCATAGCGAAGATGAAACTACTGTCCGAGAAAATCTTGAAAAATTCAAAGCAACATATGGTGACGCTATTCCGGTGAAGTGCCACCCAGAAATAAGAAGTGTAGAGGCTTGTTATAAGTCAACCGCAAAGATTGTTGAGTTGGCAAAGCGCACAGGAGCGCGACTACATGTTTTTCATATCTCGACAGCCAAGGAATTGGAGTTTTTTAGCAATAAACTACCTTTAGAAGAAAAAAAGATTACTGCCGAAGTATGTATTCATCATCTGTGGTTTTCGGATGCCGATTACGAAACAAAAGGCAACTTAATAAAATGGAATCCTGCTGTCAAAACTGCATCTGATAGGGAGGCTTTATGGGAAGCTTTATTAGATGATAGGATAGATGTAATTGCGACAGATCATGCGCCACATACGCTTGAAGAAAAAAAACAATCCTATACAAAAGCACCTTCCGGAGGTCCTCTAGTGCAACATGCTTTGGTGGCTTTGTTTGAAGCTTTTCATCAAGGTAAGATTTCGATTGAGAAAATTGTGGAGAAAACTTCACACAATCCGGCAATCCTGTTTCAAATAGAGAAGAGAGGTTTTATCAAGGAAGGCTTTTATGCTGATTTGGTAATTGTGAATACCGGTTTACCATGGAGCGTCAAAAAAGAAAATATTCTGTATAAATGTGGTTGGTCGCCTTTCGAGGGGTTTACTTTCAAATCAAGAATTACACATACATTAGTCAATGGGCAATTGGTTTATGTAAATTCAAAAGTAAAGGATATTCGAGCAGGAAAAAGATTACAGTTTGATCGCTAAATATTATTGAAATGAAAAGTATTTGTTGGATTATTGGTGTCGTTGTCATTTTAACCGGTTGCAATAGTCAGCCGATTCAGAAGCCGGAAAATCTCATAGACGAGGATAAAATGACAAGTATATTATATGATCTTACAGTGCTTAATGCGATGAAGTCGCAAAATCCTCTCGATAGCGTTATACAAGCTATGAAGCCAAAAGACTTTATCTACCAAAAATATAAGATAGACAGTCTGCAATTTGTTTTGAGTAATCAATATTATATCTCTGACATTGAAACGTACAAGAAAATGTATGAAGAAGTAGATGAGCGTCTGCAAAAAGAAAAAAATGCTGCCGAATCACTCTTGAAGCAAGGTGGAAATTCTAATCCCGCAACGCCAATAATGGACGATGCGCCTCAAATACAATAGATTACTTTTTTAGATAGATTTGAGAATTTTCCACTATACATTGTGCTATACTTTGAAATGAATCTGGATAAATGCTTAGTATTTTTTCATTAGAATACCGATTATTTTTATGCAGCGACCTCGCAATATGTTTACTTAGAGTTCTTTTTCTCTTAAATAGATATGAATGTAAAAAGTCCAAGCGCCAGGCAAGTTCTGTTAATCCAGACGAGGCATGAAATCGAGGCGGCGATACTTTCAATGCCAACGCGATGCTTTTAGTTACTGATTCAAATGAAAGATTTTCGGATATCAAACAGAATCGTTCTTCCATTGGTGAATTTTCCATACAGAAAATCAGGCACTTTACGACATCATGAATTGATATAAAACCGCTTGTCCCTCGGGTATAAAATGATAGGCCATTATTTACCTTTTCAAATAATTGGCCGCTTCCTGTTTCCCAAAAGCCTGGGCCGATAATAATACCTGGATTGATAATCACGACATCTAAGCCTTCCTGCTTTCCGCGCCAAACTTCCATTTCCGCGCCATATTTTGAAATGGCATAATCACTATGTTCATTTTCAGGATTCCATTCTGTGGATTCGTTTATATAGGTTTCATGTTCTTTTCGGTCACCTAAAGCAGCAATAGAACTCACATAGCAAAGCTTCTTGACCTTATAATCGATACAAAAGTTAACGATATTGGCAGTTCCTTCAATATTAGTTTTTCGCAGAATGGCTTCGTCAGCGGGATTAAATGAAATAAGCGCAGCGCAATGATAGACTTTTTCGATATTCTCGAATGCAGTATTCAATGCAACTACATCGGTTATATCCGCTTGAATCCAACGAATATTCTCGAATAAGTCTTCGCGTTGATAAAGTTGAAAAATCTTTTTGGTTTTTAGGATTGAGGACTCGCTTCGGTAAATCGCACGAACAGTTGGGTGATTTTCCAACAACTTCAGCAGCAAATGAGATCCGACCAACCCTGTGGCTCCGGTAACAAGTATCATGCTGCAAAAATAGTGTTTAATCGATGAATCGTGAATTTGCTCATGCGAAAAAACACCAAAATGATTGCTTGACGAAACAAATCCGCGATTAAACGATCAAACGATTAAGCGATTCCACATTAAATTTTATCTTTGCCGCAAAATGATTTAAGATGAAGAATATTGTTGCAGAATTGCAATGGAGAGGCTTAGTGCATGATATTATGCCGGGAACTGAAGAGCAGTTATTAAAAGAAATGACCACTACTTATATCGGATTCGATCCAACTTCAGATTCGCTTCATATCGGTAGTTTGGTACCTATCATACTTTTAGTTCATTTGGAAAAATTCGGTCACAAACCAATCGCATTAGTTGGTGGTGCAACCGGAATGATTGGCGATCCATCCGGAAAATCCGATGAGCGAAATCTCCTGGACGAAGCTACTTTAAATCATAATGTAGAAGGTATCAAAAGAGTCTTATCTCGATTTATCAATTTCAATTCAAAAGAAAGTAATGCGCCAATCTTAGTTAACAATTACGATTGGATGAAGAATTACTCTTTTATTGACTTTGCGCGTGAAGTTGGGAAGCGAATCACAGTCAACTACATGATGGCAAAAGATTCTGTAAAGAAAAGACTCACCGGAGATGGAGAAGGCATGTCCTTTACGGAATTCACTTATCAGTTGATACAAGGTTACGATTTTTATTATTTGCACAAGCATTACAACTGTTTATTGCAAATGGGTGGAAGTGATCAATGGGGTAATATTACCACAGGAACTGAATTAGTTCGTAGGATGAATCCGGAAGGTGCAAAGGCATTTGCGATGACTTGTCCGTTGATTACAAAAGCGGACGGCTCCAAATTTGGCAAGTCTGAAGGCGGAAATATTTGGTTAGATGCAGACAAGACTTCCGTCTATAAGTTCTATCAGTTCTGGATGAATACAACCGATGTTGATGCAGAGAAGTACATCAAGATTTTTACTTTTTTGGATGAAGCAACGATTATTGATTTAATTGCCGCTCACCATGCAGAGCCTCATCTGCGAATTCTGCAACGCAAATTAGCTGAAGAAGTAACGCAGTTTGTTCACTCGAAGGAAACATTAGACAAAGCGATTCAAGCGTCAAATATTTTGTTTGGCAATGTTACGGCTGATGATTTGAAACAACTTGACGAAGCCACTTTCTTGGAGGTCTTTGAAGGTGTTCCGCAAGGAGAACTTTCAAAATCAGATTTGGTAAATGGAATTGATATCGTCACTGTCTTGAATGAAAAAACAGGATTTTTGAAGTCTAATGGTGAGGCTAGACGCGCTTTGACCGAAAATTCTATCGCAGTAAACAAAGAAAAAGTAGCGGAAGGATTTGTAGTCTCAATGAATGATTTAATCAACAATCAATTCATATTACTTCAACGTGGGAAAAAGAGCTATTTTGTAATAAGAGCAGTTTAAACAAGAACCGACAACAGCCAACCATCAACCGACAACCAAAAGATTACAACCCCTTATATCACTATTGTCGAAACGGCCTAATACTTCGAAAGTTCCATTGAGATATTTTTTTCCCAGGTCTTGTGTTGCGATGAATGCGCAGGAATTGATGTTGGCTAGATCGATGACATTAATTCCACCTGTTTGTTGATCAGAAAGATAGGTCAAAGCGTCTTCAGTGTCTCGAATGAAGATATCCATCCAAGGTGTACATTCAAAAATTCCATCGCCATATGAATATGCTTGGGAGAGTAATTCTGTCATTCCGTATTCAGAATGAATTGCTGTTACACCAAAACCTTTGCGCAAAATGTCATGCAATTCCTCGCGAATCAATTCTTTTCGTTTGCCTTTCATGCCGCCAGTTTCCATGATGATGGTGTTTTGTAATTGGAAATTTTGAATTTCAATCAAATCCAGCAAAGCGTATGTTACTCCAATCAGGATTACGTTCTGTCCAGATTGGTCTAAGGATATTAGTTTGTTAATGAGTTCTTTATAATTGTGAAGATAGAATCCACTGTTCGGGTTATTGGTTTTTTTGATAAGATCATTTACCATATAAACCAAAGATGAACCTTCTCGCTCTAGGTAGGAAGGCAGTAAAGCCAATACCACATAATCTTCAATATTGCCATAAAACCTTGAAAACGCCAAGTTGTAACTTGATTCATATAAAGACAAATCTGTCACATGGTGACTGCTGGTTGATATCCTTGTAGTTCCGCTGCTGGTGAAAGTTGTTTGAATGGGTTCGTTACCTGATACAACCTGATGACTTTTAAAGAACTGGATTGGAAGAAAGGGTATTTGTGTTAGCGATTTGACATCTTGCTTTTCTACCTTCAGATGGTTGCAGAACTCACGGTATATAGCGTTATTTTCATACTGAAAACGAAAGACCTTTAATGCGGTTTTTTCGAATTGCTTCCGATTGGAAATAGAGAATATGTCTGTATACGCTATCAAGAATTCTTTTTCGCAAAAGTAGGGAAATAAAAAAACTCCAACGATTAGGTTGGAGTTTTTAAGATATGAACCGTGAAGATTACTTAATCATTAATTTTCTGGTAGAAGTTTTTCCAGCTTCCGTAACTTTCAAAATATAAACACCACTTTTCAATTGTGCCACATTAATTGCATTTGACGCAGTCGTAGTATTCAACACTTGTTTTCCAACTACATCATAAATTGCGATGTTTTTCTCAGCATTTGCTTTAGTGTCAACAAATAAAAGTCCGTTTGAAACCGGGTTAGGATACACTTCCAAACCAGCGATTGCATCGTTCTGAGTAACACTCAATAATGCAGTTGTGGTTTCTGCAATTCTCAATTCGTCAAACGATACAGCAGGTGTTAGTGCATTTGTATCTTGTCTTAAAATAAATCCGCCTAAGTTTGTGAAAGCAGTTGCAGGTGTTTCGGTGATATTTGCAGGTGATGCATTAGTAAACGTGGAGAAATTTGGATTCAACCACATTTTCAGTTCATTCGAATTAAAGTCATATCCGATTACTACTGCCACAACATTACCAACATCAAGCAAAGTAGCATCATAGATTGCAGGAGTAGCTGCGATAGCAGAAGTACATCCTAATTGGTATTGTGTGCCGTTTTTCTTGAAAAACAAACGCGCTCTAAAAGACGAAGACACATCACCTGTTAAGGCAGCAATGACAGTTTCACTTAAATCAGTCGTTACAGTGGAAATATCAGTAACATTAATCAAAAACGAAGCGTAAACTGTTCCGGATGTTGTTACTGTGAATTTTGTATTCGGATCGCTACCCGCGCCCACATAGGAAACAGAATTTCCAAGACCAGGGTAATTAGGATAAGTTAAACTTCCTGCTACAACATCAATAGTGTCTCCAGCATTTGAATTTGACCAGCTTTGTGTTGAAGCTAGACTAGTCCCTACAGCATATTCAAAAGATTCTTTTAGAGGTAAAGGAAGGATTGGTTTGCATTCTGGAGAAGTTCCATTAAGATCAAAATTACATGTACCACCAGTGATGTTAGCTGTGTAAGAACTTCCTTCTGGAATACCTGAAATAATGATATTTCCTGCCGCAACAGATGAAGGATTATCTCCACCTACAACTCCGGCAGATGGATTTACAATATACGTTGCATTTCCTCCTCCGGTAAACGGAATAGTAACGGAATAAGTATCTAATGCTAAAGTTGACGCATCACAAGCTGTAGTAGCTGTTCCAAGTGCCAAAGTACAAGAAGCGGAAACATTGCTCAATTTTACATCGTCAACTCTGTATTGTAAAGTAGATGAAGATTTGAAACGAATTGAAAGTGTAGCCGATGACGGAATCACTCCTCCGCTAATTGTTGCCAATGTCCATCCGGTTCCAGTTGGCGTATAGTTTACAGGAGTCCAAGTAGTAGCATCAGTACTTACTTCAACAGTCAGCACATTTGTTACCGCAGTTGGCGTATTGATTCCGAAAGTCAATTGGATGTCGGCAGTATTAAAAGCAGATGAGTTTAAACCATCGATTTGAAAAAATTCATCAATTGCATTTATAAACACGTTTCCACCACCGGATGCACCATTGTATCCAGCTGAAGCAGAAGTGGCGCGTACATCAGCAGTTCCCGAATAAACAATAGGAGCGGAATTTTGGAATACATTCACGTCAATTGCTGTCGTGCCAGATGGAGTTCCCATGTTTTCTGAGTAGAAAGTTTGTCCGAAAGACAAAGATGTCACTACTGAAAAAAGTAAAATGTAAAGTTTTTTCATTTTTGAGTTTTTAAAATTTAAGACTACAAATATAGAAAGTATTTTCCTTCGGTAGAAAGAAATTACAGTAAAATAAAGTTTAAGGAAGTGTGATTAAATCAAAACAACTACTTGACAATCAATTTTCTAGTAGCTGTAGCTTCGCCTTCGCGAATTTTGATGATATAAACACCAGGTGAAAGAGTAGAAATGTTAAGCTCTTTAGAAGCTATAGTCGCTTGCAATACCTTTTTACCAAGCACATCAAACACCACGATTTCTTTATCTAGTGAAGATTTGGAAGTAATGAAAATTTTGCCGGTGCTTACTGGGTTGGGGTAGAAGCTCAGACCATCAATAGCGGGCTGCTGTCTGTTCTCTTGAGCAAAACCAAGCACAGAAAACAAACAGAAGAGAATTGACATGTAAAGGTATTTGCTTCTCATGAGTTTATATTTGGTGCTAAAGGTAAAAATAAAAATTGAAATAAAATCATAAAAAAACACCTCAAGGCTCTGAGGTGTTTTATTTATTGGTTTTTTTATTTTAGTTCAACAGATTGATGCCTTCAACCACCGTCCATGCGCCCGGTGTTAAGGAAGCACCTGTAGCTTCTCCCATTGTGTAATTAGCAGGGTCAAAATTGACAGTAAAGCCAGATGCACCTGCAAATTGCGAAGTTCCGTCATTTATTTTAACGTTAGTCAATTTTATTTTACCCGGATTAACTTGGCCGGTGTTTGTAGCTGCATCTTGAATTCTTACTGCCGTAGCGCCTGCTGTGGTGTAACCAGAAATTAAAATATTTGAGAAATCTCCGTTACCTTGTTTTTTAAATTGGATTGCATCATATTCTGCTGCAGAAGATCCGCCTTCAGTTACAGTTCCTGCTGCTCTTTTCAAAGTGATGTTTGTTATTTTTGGCCAGAAATTGTTATCAACACTCTTTGCTTCTACTTCCATACCAAAGTTTCCTGTACCTACTTGTGACGCAAACCAATTACTGTTGAGCTGTCCTCTCCATCCGTCTTGCCAATCAAATGAGTCATCGGAGTTTCCATAAGAAATCAGGTTAGTAGCACTTACTGTGCCTCCGTAAAATTCAAAACCGTCATCTGCACCTTTGTATGAAACCAAATTCTCCAGAATAGTACCTGAACCTACTGCATAGAATGAAAAACCGTTCATTTCACTTGTTCCGTCAGTAATTTTCTTCCCAGCATATTCTACACGCACGTATCTTAGTGTTCCACCATTATGGGTTTCGTTTGAGCCTCCGTAAGTGTAGGCTGTTCCGGTAATGGAACTCAATAATCCATCTTCGGACAATGCACTAGTTACAGAAGAAGCGCCAACTATAGGAGCATCTCCGTATATGATAATACCTCCCCAAGAACCTGGCACTTTCGTCAAATGCGTGCAAACAATTGGTTCAGCTGCAGTTCCATTCATTATCAGTTTTCCACCATTTTCCACCACAAGAGCATCAACACCGTTGGTTACATCTGCTGTAATGATGCTTCCAGCTGCTATTGTTACCGTCACGCCAGCTTTTATTCGAACTGTGCCATTGAGGGTGTAGTTTGCTTTTTCAAAAATTCTGTTTGTACTAAAATCTCCTGAGATTTCTCCTGTTGGCGCCGGTGTGTTGTTCGACGTTTCGTCATCGGAAGTACAAGCGGTAAACAAAGTTGCCATCACAGCAACGCTTAATAGTAATTTTTTCATGAGTTGAATTGTTTTAAATTGCTTAGCAAAAGTAGTTTTAGACTAGTTTCGTATGGTTATTAGAATATTACATTATAATTACCAATGTTTGAAGCAATTGTAAATTCAGAGTTAAGAGATTTGCATTTTGATAACGTTGACTAACGGTAAATGAACGTTAACTGGAGTGTTCTTCAAGAATTAGAATCTTTTGAGGTTTTTCTACTAAAACGTGTAGTTGATACCTAGTGAAAATCCGGTTCCTCGTCTAAACTCTCTCACTGTTAAATTGCTTTCAGTAATGGGTTGTTTACTCTCACCACCAAGTTCACGTCTGAAATAAGGATTTAAAATGTTATCTACAGCAAATTTTGCCTCAATATTTTTAGAAAATTTACTCGACCAGATAAAGTCTAATTTGTGGAAAGGTTTTTCATAGATGTGGTCTATTCCCGCTGTACCTACCGCATAGATTCTTTCA
>CANHBE010000084.1 GCA_947458575.1 Flavobacteriaceae bacterium
GATTCTTTCACCAGATACACCATATACAAGGGAAATTGTATTCTTCATTTCTTCGGAAAATTCAAATTCGTACTTCAGGTCAGAGTTGATCAACCAATCGGAAGCGCCTTGCAAAGCTCTTGATTTTTCATTTTCTAAAGGGTTCTTAATCAAGTCTACATCGACATTGGTTTTCATCAATGAAGTATTGAATCCCCATGAAAAGTTATTTAATACAGCGCTTATTTTCTTCAAAGGCAACAAGACTTCCAATTCTAAACCAAATAAGGTCGCGCTCTTCGAATTCGCATAAGTGGTTATTTGTCCGCCACTACTAGCCGTAGGAATAAAGATTCTCTCAATCGGGTTGTTAATTTGCTTCCCAAAAACGCCTACCACAAACAACTGACCCGAACTCGGGAATATTTCATATTTCAAATCGAAATTAAGATTATCACTATTTTCAATTTTTGAGTTTCCAATTTCGACTGTTCCGTCAGGGTTTACGAAATTAACCGGAAGTATTTCCATAGAAATAGGCCTTGTAATGGTCTTTGACGCTGCAAATCGGAAATTGCTCTTTTCGTTCATGTTGTATTTAACATTTACCGAAGGAAGAAAATCTAGTTTTTCTTTTTTTAATTTGCTGTAGTTCGCAGTAAAATTGTCTCCTGTTTGACGGTATTTTATTTCTCTAAGTGAACTCTCCAATCGGAGTCCACCGTTAACATCCCATTTTTCTCCAATGTGAAAAAAGGCATTTGCGTAGGTAGCATTAATGTTCTGATATAATTTTGACCTCCAGTCGCCGGTCGATTCTTCCGTAAACCGGATTAGCCCATTGTCTACGTCATCTCCTATGATATCATTGATGTTATTGATATTTGTGATAAAAGTTGTCGGTAGTAACGGTCTTCCAAAAACGAAGCGATAAGATGAAATTTCTTCATTGCTGAGTCCTGCGTAGCCTATCGTTAATTTAGTGTCCTTTCCATTAGCATGTTCTTTTAGCTTAAATGCATACTCTAACATACCGGAAAAAAAACGATCACCGGCAACATCGAAATACTGACGAATCAAATTGTCAGCACCATAAGTTATTCTGGTTTCTTGTTCATTTAGCTTTTCTCCTGTGATTACTTTTCTATCCGGTAATCCAAAAGATGTTTTTACATACGAAAATCCTCCTTTAAGTGAATGTTTCCCGTTTTCTGTTAGTTTATAGTTTGCCACAACTTGGTTATTCCAGTATTTGGATTCCTCAAATTGATTTAAACGAATTATGATATTCGGATTGGTGTTTAAACTATTCTTGTAACCAAGTTGGTCTTGAATGAGACTGGAAGTTGAGCGCAACAAAAATGAATTCATAGCAATATCAAAACGATCTGTCTTGTATTTGAATCCAACCAAACCGGAAAGAGAAGTGGTATAATTGTATTTAGAAAATTGAAAGTTGTTGTCGTAATTTCCTTGTCCCTGATTGAAAGTTCGGTCAACACCCTCAAGTACTTGGTAACGATTGTCTGCGTTTAAAGAAAAAATATAACTGATATTTCTGTTCTTTTTGAGGTTGAATTTTTCAGTATGTAGAAAACCAATACCCGAATTTATTGGGCTACTTGATTGATCTACGTCCCATGAATTTTGCTTGCTTGACTCGTTGTACTGACCGGGTGTCAGTACTTTTCCTGCTGGAACATTTCCGAAGGCAGCAGGTAGTTCTCTGTCTTTTGCTAAGAATCCCAAAAATCCTTGTGTGGTATTCGCATCCTCTGAAATCAGGAACTCTCGACCGTTGTTATTAGTGACAAAGCCAAAACTTGTACTAATCTTCGTGACGCTTGCTCGAGGTTGCGTTGTTTCAATATTGATTGTTGCTCCGGCAAAATCTCCCGGGATATTCGGATTAAAAGTCTTGTACACGTTCAAAACACCAACAATATCGGTGGGAAATAAATCTAAAGGAATGATCTTCTTGAACGGACTGTTTGATGGTGCCTGCAGGTCATTTATTAAAAGGTTGTTGTAACGCTCTTCTAAGCCTCTGACAAACAACCCTCTTGACTCGACTTTGGAAACGCCGGTTATTTTCGTGAGTCCTTCTTGAACATTACTCACCCCTTTTCTAGCCATTTCTTGCGCGCCAATACTTTGTTTGATTTCAACCGCTTTTTTTTGATCCATCAATAAAGCAGATTCTTTCTCGCGTCCACCTGTTGCTTTAACCACAACGTCTTCAAGTTTGTAACTTCCCGAACCAAGCGATCGGTTGATTATAATGGTTTCTCCGGCTTTAACCGTGACCGGTACTTCGACGTTTTCATAACCCAAAAAACTAAAGACTAAAGTATAATTGCCCGCCGCAATTGTTAGATTGTATTTGCCTTTTTCATCCGTAGTGGTTCCAATCGTTGTTCCTTTTATAGCTGCATTCGCGAAAGGAAGCGTTGCGTTATTCGCGTCCTTGTCTGTCAGGATTCCGGTAATAGTCCCTTTGGTTTGTGCAAAAGAAATAACACAAAATAAAAGCGCAGTCAGCAAAAATTTGATTCTCATTTTAAGTATCTGTTAAATTTTGCGGCAAAGGAACAGTTGTTTTGTAAAGTTCGCGTTACTTGATTGTTACCTTTCAGTTTACATACGATTACGTAATTGTTAAGAGATTAAATAATGGTAAAGTTGAGTCTTCGCTTTTTTTTTCTCTTTACATTTACATTCGCAAATTGTTGTTTACTGCACAAATCATATTTGGCTAGTCGAAACAAACCGTTAATTTTGCTAATATGAAGAAAAAAGACATCAAGATTTTATTGGTAGATGATGAACAAGATATCCTCGAGATTGTAGGCTATAATCTAGCTCAGGAAGGCTATCAAATTGCCACTGCCTCTAACGGGAAAGATGCTATTATAAAGGCTAAAAAAGAGCTTCCGAATCTCATCATTATGGATGTTATGATGCCGGAAATGGACGGAATGGAGGCTTGCGAGAACATTAGAAAAATACCTGAATTAAGTCAAGTAATTATAACTTTTCTAACAGCCAGAAGCGAAGATTATTCACAAGTAGCGGGCTTTGATGCTGGAGCAGATGATTACATCACGAAACCTATCAAACCGAAACTTTTGGTCAGCAAAGTAAAAGCTTTGTTGCGCCGTTTGAAAGAAGATGATGGCAAAAATTCAGAAACCTTAAATGTTGGTGGAATTGAAATCAATAGAGAAGAGTACAAAATTATAAAAGGCGATACAGAAATCGTTTTGCCGAGGAAAGAATTTGAATTGTTTTATCTATTGGCTTCCAAGCCCGGAAAAGTATTCAAACGAGAGGAGATTCTTGATAAAGTATGGGGCAGTGAAGTTATCGTAGGAGGAAGAACAATAGATGTGCATATCCGAAAACTGAGAGAAAAAATAGGAGACGATTTCTTCAAAACCATAAAAGGCGTCGGCTACAAGTTTGAGGTTCTGTAAAAGGGTATTTTTTCAATATCTTTGTCGATGCTCAAGCTGAATTGAAGCAACCGCCGAAATGATCATCAATTTCAAAAAATCTTACAAGTTTGCTGTCGTTTCATCGCTATATGTTACGATTTTTGCCACTGGAATGGCCGCATTGTTAACGCACTTGTTTTTTGAGTTCTCCCTAGAATTTTGCCTTTATTTTGCTGCCGGAATCGGAGCATTTTCCTTTTTTGTTTTGCAATATCGCGTTGAGCACTTTATCTATAGACGCGTTAAGAAAATCTATGATGATGTTTCACTACTCGAATCTTCTACTTTTAGAAGTCAGCCTATTACTACCGATATGGCAACATTAACACGAGAAGTTAAGAAGTTCGCCACCGACAAGAAGTTAGAAATTGAAATGCTGAAAGTTCGTGAGGAATATCGTCGCGAGTTTATTGGAAATGTATCTCATGAATTGAAAACGCCACTTTTTACGGTGCAAGGTTATCTTTCAACGTTGCTCGATGGTGCGATGAATGATAAGAGTATTCGAAAAAAGTACCTGCAACGAGCAGAAAAAGGGGTAGAAAGACTGATATATATAGTACAAGATCTCGACATGATTACCAAATTGGAAATGGGAGATTTAAATCTTGAAATTCATACGTTTGACATTGTTAATTTAGTTCAGAACGTTTTTGATTTGCTCGAGATGGAAGCGTCTAAGAAAGACATTTTGTTGATGTTCGATATGAAATACAATAAACCAATTGTTGTGGTAGGCGATAGTGAGAAAATAGAACAGGTGCTCATTAATTTGATTATGAATTCAATCAAATACGGAAAAGAAAAAGGCTATACAGAGGTTAGTATCGAAAGTCTGACGACAGATCGAGTGATTGTTAGAGTAAAGGACAACGGTGAAGGAATTGAAAAGCATCATATTCCTCGCTTATTCGAGAGGTTTTATCGCGTAGACAAAAGTGGCGCACGAACCGAAGGAGGCTCGGGATTGGGCTTGTCGATTGTCAAGCATATCATAGAAGCTCATGGCGAAAAGATTTATGTAGAAAGCGAATTCGGGAAAGGCTCAGAGTTTTCCTTTACTCTCGAAAAGGCAAAATAAATTCTTCCAATGAATGGGTTCATTCTTTTGCTGAAATAACTGATACAAATCTGTTTCAAAAATCTTATGGAAATTAAATTCATCTTGCTTAGCGAAAGGAAAATGACCGTTTTTCTTCAGTCTTTTTGCGAGGTATTCTTGCTCGAATTGTCCGGGTGTTGGAATAAGAAATGCTTTTTTCTCGAGCTTAATCAAGTCCATTATGGTGGTATATCCGGATCGGCAAAGCACTAAATTGCTCTCATTGAAGGTTTGTTCCAATTGTTCGGAAGTCATAAAATTGTAATAAGTCACCAAGTCGATTTGTGTTTTCTTTTGCCTTGATTCAATTTTACCGGAAATGAAAACCACTTTCCCGGCGTATTCATGAATATGTTCTTTCAAAATATTTTCCAAAATGCTTCTCTGTGGTTCCGGTCCGGAGAGAATGATCATCAGGTCGTAATTTTTTGGAATTTCTTTTTTCTCAAATCGACTCAATGGACCGATATACTTAATGTGTTCAAATGGCGATTTTAAGTGACCCATTTTTCCTGTTAGATTCGGAATGTCTTCGTAATCAGGAATCCAGCATTCGTCAAATTTTTTGATGATGCGTTGATGCAGTTTACTGCTTATCCAAGTTGTGTTTCCGGTAAGGACATTGAGTTGATGGGTGATAAAAACACTTTGTACTTTTTTACTAAAAACGCCTAATCGATTATCAGAAATAATTCCAATGAGGTTATGTTCTTTGACCCACTTTTTGACCATCTTTTTTTCAGCCAAAATAGCCTCGATTATCGTAGGCATGTTTTTGAGCATTTTCCATTTGAAATCAGCACCTTCTTTCGCATATTCAACCTCATATGAGGGTAACTCAAGAGCTTTCAAATGTGGAAACTCTTTTCGAAGCAGAACCAGTGCTTGGCCGTCGGAAGCAATAATTGGCGTATAACCACTCTCTTCTAAACCTTTAACAATTGGAATACAGCGTGTTGCATGACCCAAACCCCAATTTAAAGGTGCTATCAAAACATTTTTTCCCATGCGTTTCAATCTTAGTTCTTAATAATTTGACCTATGTGGCGCGAATATAAATATAGTTTCGGTCTGAGATATTTCGTTAATTTTGCCAAAACATTAAGTTATATCGTGGGTAGTAAAAATAAGTTAAAAAGATTCAAAGAAAACGAATCATTCAGCAATGTCTTTCAACCATCAAGAGAACAAGTAGTGTCCGGAGAATTTCTCTTGAAAGGAAAGTGGAATAAAGATTTCTTTAAAAACGAAAATCCAATAGTTTTGGAATTGGGTTGCGGCAAAGGGGAATATGCGGTAGGCTTGGCGGAAAAATATCCCAACAAAAATTTTATCGGAATTGACATCAAAGGCGCGCGGTTTTGGCGTGGTGCAAAGACTGCAATTGAAGGAAAGTTAAACAACGTATGTTTTGTTCGAACGCAAATCGAGCTCATTAATCATTTGTTTGCGGAAAATGAGATTGATGAAATTTGGATCACTTTCCCCGATCCACAAATCAAATACAAGCGCACCAAACATCGAATGACCAATTCCGAGTTTCTGAAACTCTACAAAAAGATACTCAAGAAAGATGGTGTTGTTCACTTGAAAACCGACAGTGAGTTTATGCACGGCTATACTCTGGGATTACTCCATGGTCAAGGGCACGACGTTTTGTATGCCAACCATAACGTGTATCACAATGAAGGCAGCCCGGAAGAAGTTACCACTATTCAAACGTTTTATGAAAAGCAATATTTGGAAATCAAGAAGGCAATTACGTATATTCGTTTTAAAATCAAATAGATGGCCTATTTTCTCCCTCTTCTGTTGGGGTTTTGCATCGCAGTCTTGGCAGTTATTCTTCCCGGACTAATCAATATGACTGCTGCAAAAATCAGCCTTCAAGATGGTAAGAACGATGCACTAAGTTTTGCGGCAGGAGCGTCTATTGTGGTGTTTTCTCAGACTTATTTTGCGGTAATTTTCGCACGTTTTATAAGCATGCACGCCGAAATTATCGCGGTACTCCAAGAGATTGGAATTCTTGTTTTCACCGGACTTAGCGTCTATTTTTTTTGGATTGCCAAACGACCCAAGAAAACAAAGCAAAACAAGCAACTAAATAGCCGAAACAATCGATTTTATTACGGAGTATTGCTGTCAATGCTGAATTTTCTTCCGATTCCGTTTTATGTTTTCGCTAGTATCAGTCTAGCAAGTTCGGGTTATTTTCATTTCGAGAAATGGGAAATTTTCTCTTTTGTAATTGGCGTTATGTTGGGCTCATTCTCGGTTTTTTATCTGTACATCGCTGCATTCAAAATAATTGAAGAAAAGACAACCTTCTTGATGAGAAATATTAATACAATCATCGGTTCTATTACAGCAGTCATTGCCGTTTTCACCTTGTTTAAGTTGATTTACGACTAACGATGGAAACCAATTTTTTTGAGCGCGTCTACGAAATTGCCAGAAAAATACCATACGGTAGAGTTACTTCCTATGGCGCAATTGCTAAAGCTTTGGGTTCGGGTAGGTCGGCACGAATGGTTGGGTGGGCTATGAATGCTAGTCATAATTTCGATGATATACCAGCGCATCGCGTGGTGAATCGAAACGGACTTTTAACAGGGAAACACCATTTTCATGGTACAAACCTGATGCAGCAGTTGCTCGAATCCGAAGGAATTAAAGTCAAAAACAACCAAATTGTAGATTTCGACATACATTTCTGGCAACCCGAAATTCTAACAGAACTTTAATAGTTGTCAAGCTAAACTTTTGCCTTTTCCCTTTTTCTGGTTAAACTATTCAAACTATATTTGCAATCTAAATTCAGTTTAAATAAAGGTAAACTGCAATCTATTACGTCAATATGAAATTAGATAAGAACGAAATCCTTAAAGCTTTAGAAACCATAACAATAGCAGGTGAAGGAAAAAGTATGGTCGAGAGTGGTGCTGTAAAGAATATAATGGTTTTTGGAAATGAGGTCGTGATTGACTTGGTTATTTCAACTCCCGCCATGCACATCAAGAAACGCGCTGAAGATGATATCCGAAAACTGATTCACGATAAATTTTCTCCTGATGCAATCACAAAAATCAATATCAAAGTTGAAGCGCCTGAGAAATCCGCCGATCCGAATCAAATCAAAGGAAAACCAATTCCCGGAATCAAGAACATCATCGCAGTTGCTTCCGGAAAAGGAGGCGTTGGGAAATCAACCGTCACAGCAAATCTGGCTGTAACTTTAGCCAAAATGGGCTTTAGCGTTGGGGTTTTAGACGCAGATATCTACGGTCCATCCATGCCGATTATGTTCGACGTCGAAACGGAAAAACCAATTTCCATCACTGTGGATGGTCGATCTAAAATGAAACCCATCGAAAGCTACGAAGTGAAAATTCTATCGATAGGTTTCTTTACAGCACCTAGTCAGGCTGTCATCTGGCGTGGACCAATGGCCTCAAAAGCACTCAACCAAATGATTTTTGATGCCAATTGGGGTGAACTCGACTTTATGCTGATCGATTTACCTCCGGGAACAGGAGATATCCATCTTTCTATTATGCAGTCTTTGCCTATAACCGGAGCAGTTGTGGTCAGCACACCACAAGCTGTGGCATTGGCAGATGCGAAAAAAGGTGTTTCCATGTTCTTATCCGATAGCATCAAGGTTCCTGTACTCGGAATCATCGAAAATATGGCTTATTTCACACCGGAAGAACTTCCGAATAACAAATATTACATCTTTGGTAAAGAAGGCGCGAAGAATCTTGCTGCAGATCTGCAAGTGCCTTTTCTCGGAGAAGTACCAATCGTACAATCCATCAGAGAGGCAGGAGATTATGGTCGACCCGCAGCCTTGCAAACAGGTTCGGTTATAGAAAGCGTTTTTGAAGAATTAACCAGAAATGTTGTTGAAGAAGTAGTCAAAAGAAACGATAACTTGCCGGCAACGGAAGCCATCAAAATAACCACAATGGCAGGTTGTTCAGCAGTGAAAAAATAGATTGTTCGAGTGTTGGATTTTCTGATTATTAGAAAGCAGTTCAATGTTAAGAGTCTAGAAATCCAAATATCTAACCATCCAAATATCTAACCATCCAAAAAATGACCACAGAAGAACTATTCATCAATGTTGAAAAAGCCCTCGAGGAAATTCGCCCTTTTTTAAATTCCGACGGCGGCGATATCAAACTGATTTCAATTGAAGATGACAAACATGTCAAAGTACGGCTCGAGGGAGCATGCATCAGCTGCAGCGTAAATCAAATGACGTTGAGAGCCGGCGTAGAAACCACGATAAAGAAATTTGCACCGCAAATAGAAACCGTCGTCAATATTGCATAAATTCGTTGGGCGTGACCACAAGGGTCGGGCTTTTTGCACTCGCTTTTTTACGGCGAACACCGCCGCAAAAAGAGCTCAGACAATGCTTCAATCCCTCACGCATCCGTTCAGCTAATTACAATTTCATTTATAAATGATATTTGTCAGTTCCTAAAAGTGCTGCTTTTTCAACCTTTGTGCCACAGCAACTTACTAACTCAGCAACTCATAAAAGAAATGATCGAAACAGATATACTTATCATAGGGGCAGGACCAACCGGACTTTTTACCGTTTTTGAAGCCGGACTTCTCAAACTGAAATGCCACATAATAGACGCTTTGCCGCAGCCTGGCGGACAGTTAGCAGAGCTTTATCCCAAGAAACCAATCTTTGATATTCCGGGTTACCCTGAAGTACTTGCAGGTGATTTGGTCAACAATCTCATGGAGCAAATCAAACAGTTTCAACCGGGTTTTACTCTAAACGAAAAAGCCGAAACTATTGACAAGTTAGATGACGGAACATTTATCGTAACAACAAATAAAGGAACAAAACATCACGCCAATTCAATTGCAATCGCCGGTGGATTAGGAAGTTTTGATCCTAGAAAACCACCCATCGAAAACATCGAATTTTACGAGGACAAAGGCGTTGAATATTTTGTAAAAGATCCGGAACAGTTTCGCAATAAAAACATTGTCATTGCCGGCGGCGGTGATTCTGCACTCGATTGGAGTATTTTCTTAGCAGATGTGGCTGCCAAAGTCACTTTAATTCATCGTAGAAATGAATTTCGAGGCGCTTTAGACTCAGTTGAAAAAGTACAAGAGTTCAAGAAATTGGGATTGATTAATCTCATCACGCCGGCAGAAGTGATTCAATTACATGGCAATGAAAAAC
>CANHBE010000085.1 GCA_947458575.1 Flavobacteriaceae bacterium
CAAGACCCTCATTATACACAGTATATGTACAATATGAACGTCATTAACCCTGCATATGCCGGATCAAAGGAAAACCTGTCCTTCGGATTGCTATACAGAAAGCAATGGGTTGATATTGAAGATGCACCATCGACTTTCTCTCTTGCGGGTTCTTTGCCTGTTGGAAAGAATGTGGGTGTCGGACTATCTGTGATTTCCGATAAAATTGGTCCTGTTGAAGAGAATAATGTGTATGCCGACTTTTCCTATACGCTTAATTTGGGAGGCGAGCATCGATTGGCATTCGGAATGAAAGCAGGTGCAACTTTTCACAAGGTGGGTTTGTTTAGTGAAATTGGAAACGGAAATGTTCCTGATCCGGATGACCCGGCATTTGCGGAAGACACCAACAATACTTTCTTGAATATTGGTTCGGGTTTGTTCTACTATACTCAGAATTATTATATCGCGTTCTCTGTGCCGAATATGCTGCGGTCAAAGCATCTTGATTTCAACGGACGAAACTTCGGAACAGAAACGTCTCATTATTTCTTGACGGGAGGTTATGTATTCGATTTGAGCGAGAATGTCAAATTCAAGCCATTCACCATGATCAAAACGGCTTTTGGCGCTCCGGTATCATATGATATTTCGACGAACTTTCTTTTCAATCAAAAGTTTGAAGTTGGTGCAACTTACAGAAGAGATGATAGCTTTGGTGCGATGGTTAATTATGCCATCAATCCAAACCTGAGAATAGGTTATGCTTACGATCACATCATTTCAGATTTGAAAGTAACTACACCTTCGTCGCACGAAATCATTTTGTTATTCGATTTGAATTTCCCGAAAAAAGTATCACAATCACCTAGATATTTCTAAAAATTTATAGCCAGAATATGAAAAAAATCTTCATTGTTAGTCTTGTCATCGCTTCTCTATGTGCTGCTGGACAAAATGCAAATACTCAAAAAGCAGATCAATATTTTAATCAATATGAATATGTCGATGCCGCTGCCGCATATTTGAAATTAGTAGAAAGTGGCAAAGCTGACGGCTATGTCTACAAACAATTGGCAGAAACCTATTACAATATGTTTAATACTACTGAAGCTGCAAAATGGTATGCCAAAGCGATACAGTCACCACAAGATGCGGAAACTTATTATCGTTTTGCCCAGATGCTGAAGTCGAATGGCAAATATGAAGAAGCCAATAAGCAAATGCTTGTTTTTGCCAACAAAGCGCCAAATGACCAGCGGGCAAAGGCGTTTATGGAAAACCCAAATTATGTTCCGAAACTGTTTGATTTGTCGAAATTATACGAAGTAAAAATCGGAACTTTTAATTCAGATAAAACCGACTTTGGCGCTGTTATTCAAAACAATACTGTATACTTCACTAGCACAAGAAATAATTCACGAAAGGATTATGGTTGGAATAAAGAGCCCTATCTCGATCTCTATGAAGCAGATCTCAACTCGGATAATTCTGTTGGCAATATTCGAAACATTGACGGACTAAACTCGAAATATCACGATGGACCGGCAACGCTCACTGCAGATGGAAATACCATTTATTTCGCGAGTGATAGCTTTAGAGAAGCATCATTTGAAAAAGATTCTAAAAACAAGCTGAAATTGGGCAAGAATAATTTGTTCAAAGCAAACCGAACAAACGCAGGATGGTCTGCGGCGATGTCCTTACCGTTTAACAGCAACTCATATTCCACGAGTAATCCATGTTTAAGTTCAGATGGAAAAGTGCTGTACTTCTCCTCTGATATGCCCGGAAGCATCGGTGGCGTTGATATATGGAAAGTAACAATCGATGCCAATGGCGTTTACGGAAAACCAGAAAATTTAGGCGCCTCAATTAACACGGAAGGCAATGAGAGTTTTCCGTTTGTAACTGAAGATAATAAAACACTTTTCTTTGCTTCTACCGGAAAACCGGGACTTGGAGGCTTAGATATCTTTCAAGTCGATCTAACGCAAACTACTGAAGCTGTCAATTTAGGAAAACCAATTAATAGCGAAAAAGACGATTTCGCCTTTACATTCAATAAAGCTAAGAATATGGGCTTTTTGTCGAGTAACCGCAACGGAAATGATGATATTTTTGAAGTGCACATGATTTGCAATGCTGATGTACTTACTATTGTAACTAATGCTAAAACAGGTGCGATTTTAAGCGACGCTCAAGTTTCAATTTTAGATGACAAAAACAATACAATCGCCACCGAAAAAACCAACCAAAGAGGAGAAGTGACTTACAAAGTAGATTGTAATAAGGCTTATAGCATTTTAGCTTCCAAGGATGGTTTTGAAAGCTATGCCTTTGACCTTGCGAAAAGCAAAGGAGGTTTGACTACGGTTGCCGCGCCTTTATCCCCAATCGATGTTGTGATTACGGAAAAAGAAGTGATACTGAAGCCAATTTATTTTGAGTACAACAAAAGCAATATAACCAAAGAAGGCGCCGCAGAATTAGAAAAGTTAGTGCAAGTAATGAAAAGCAACGAAAAGCTTATTATTCTCGCCAAAGCTCATACTGATAGTCGGGGAAGTGATGAATACAATTTGAGTCTCTCTGATCGCCGGGCGAAAGCGACTGCGCAATATGTGATTTCGAAAGGAATTGCACCGTATCGCATCTCTGGAAAAGGCATGGGAGAAAGCGAACCAAAAATTGATTGTAAAGAAAACTGCACCGATGATGAGCATGCGCAAAATAGACGTTCGGAATTTTTGATTGTGAAGTAGAATAATTTACATTTGCGAACAAACGTAAAATATTGACTTCTAATTATTTAGATTCAAGGATAATACGTCTGCATTATTTGCTAATAAATTACAATTTCATCATGAAACAACTATTACTGCTATTTACTGTCTTTATTTTTTCTAACAGTTTTGGACAAAATGATTTATGGACTAAGGTTTCCGAAGAATCAACAAAATCATTAAAGAAGACGGAACGAGCGTCAATGCCATCGAAGTTTGAACTGTATTCATTAAATTTAGATGTATTGAAGTCGCGTTTGTCACGAGCGCCACTAGATTCTAATGGTACTTCTTCCAACCTTATCATTGCTTTTCCAAATCCAAATGGAGAATTGGCTGATTACAAGATTTATGAGGCTCCTATTATGGAACAAGGTTTGGCGAATAAGTTTCCGGATTTAAAAACATACATAGGAAAAAACGTTAAAAATCCCGTTGAAACCATCCGATTTAGTGTAACCCTTTTTGGTTTGCACGTGATGTCTTATTCGGGTGATGAAGGAAGTTTTTACATTGACACCTACACCAAAGACTTAAAAAATTATATTCTGTATAGAAGACAAGATATCACAGCAACTAAATCTTTTCATTGTGATGTAATCGACTCTTCTTCTGAAGAAATTAGAGTGATTGAAGATGTTATTCAAAACAGAGCAAGTGATGGTTTTTTTAGAACCTATCGTTTAGCAATGGCTTGTACTATCGAATTTGCTGCTTTCCACATCAATGCAGCGGGACTTGCAGGCGGAACATTAGCACAAAAGAAGGCGGCAGTTTTGTCGGCGATGGTTGTCACAATGGCTAGAGTTAATGGTGTTTTTGAGAAAGATATGTCTTTAAGAATGAACTTAGTAGCCAACAACGACTTGATCATTTTTGTAGATTCAGATAACTTCGATAATGCCAACTCAAACACCCTAATTAATCAGAGTCAAAGCGTTATTGATGCGACCATTGGTTCTGCAAATTACGATATTGGTCACACTGTTAGTACAGGTGGCGGCGGATTGGCTCAGCTGAACTCTCCTTGTGGAAGTGGTAAAGCAAGAGGCATCACTGGTCAAGGTTCACCAGTAGGTGATCCTTTTGATATTGATTATGTAGCCCATGAAATTGGTCACCAGTGGGGAGCGAATCACACACAAAATAATGCGTGTAACCGTAATTCCGCTACAGCAGTAGAACCGGGAAGCGCTTCAACAATAATGGGATACGCAGGAATTTGCTCCCCAAATGTGCAAAGTAATTCTGATGCTTATTTCCATACTGTAAGTATTACCGAAATGATTAATTTCGTTAATGGCACAGGAGGAACTTGTGCTTCAGCAACTGCCAGTGGAAATACTCCTCCAGTTGCCAACGCCGGAATTGACTATACAATACCGAGAGGAACAGCATTTATTTTAAAAGGATCAGGGTCTGACGCTAATGGAGACACTTTGACGTATTGTTGGGAGCAAACTAACAATCAAGCGAGTACCCAACCTCCTACGCAAACAGCTACAACGGGTCCGAATTTTAGATCTATTTCACCTTCCACTTCACCTAATAGATTCATGCCACCCATAGCCAGTGTGGTTGCCAATGTTTTGAATCCAACTTGGGAAGTTGTGCCAACTGTTGCTCGTACAATGAATTTTGCACTAACTGTAAGAGACAACAGAACTCCAAACGGCGGGCAAACACAAAGGGACGATATGGTTCTTACTGTTGCCAGTGTTGGACCTTTCTTAGTTACTAGTCCAAATACAGCAGTATCTTATGTTGGAAATGTGTCACAAACCATTACGTGGGATGTAGCGGGAACTACAGCAAATGGTATTAATTGCGCGAACGTTGATATACTTTTATCGACAAATGGTGGACTTACATTTCCGATAACTTTAGTGGCGGGCACACCTAATGACGGCACTCAAGCAGTTACGATTCCAAATTTACCGGGAACTACGAACCGCATTATGATTGCAGGTACGAATCACCTTTTTTATGACCTATCCAATACAAACTTCACCATTACAGCTGGAACCGCAGATACTGTAGCACCAACTCCTCCTGCTCTTTCTGCTTCAAACACAACTATTAATTCAACGCTATTGACTTGGTCCGGAGCTACAGATAATATTGCAGTTACAGGTTATAACATTTTTAGAAATGGCGTACAAATCGGCACAACTTCTTCCACAACTTTTAGTGTTACCGGCCTGAGTGCCGCGACCACCTATTCTTTTACAGTAAGAGCGAGGGATGCAGATGGAAATCTTTCCGTTGATAGTAATGCGGTCAGCGTGACCACGGAAGCATTAGATACAACGCCTCCTTCTGCACCGGTATTGAGCAATAATTCGACAACTACGACTTCCACTGTACTTACTTGGACAGCTGCGACTGATAATGTTGGTGTTGTGAGTTATGATATATACAGAAATGGAAGTTTCTTGGTAAACACAGCGCTGACAACTTACACCGTAACAGGTTTAGTTCCCGCTACACCATATACTTTTTATGTACGAGCAAGGGATGCTGCAGGAAATACCTCTGTAAACAGCAATACTTTGAATGTCACAACACTAACACCAGATGTAACGCCACCTTCACCACCAACATTAACCGTGTCGTCGATTACCTCAACATCTGCCGTGCTTTCTTGGTCCGGCGCAACAGATAATGTTGCCGTTACAGCATACGATGTCTATCGTGGCGCTACGCTCATTGGTAGTACAGCAACGACGACATTTACTGCCACAGGATTAGTAGCGCTAACTCCATATTCATTTTCAGTGAGATCAAAAGACGCGGCAGGAAATTTCTCCGTTCCTAGTAATGTAGTTAACATTACAACAGCAGAATTTACGTATTGCACATCCCAAGGAAACAGTGTTGCAGATGAATTGATTGGTAACGTGACTGTGGGAACTATCAACAATACATCAACTGGAGGTACCGGCTATACCGACTTCACTAACCTATCTACCACTTTTGCTTTGGGAAGTACTCAAACCATATCAATCACACCGACATGGACAGGTACGGTTTATCCTGAAGGTTATGCGGTATTTATTGATTACAATAGAGATGGCGATTTTACTGACAGTGGAGAAACTGTCTTCACCCAAGCAGCTACAACAGCTACGCTCATTACAGGAAATTTCACTGTTCCCTTAACCGCTACTTTGGGATCAACAAGAATGCGAGTTTCACTAAAATATAATGGAATACCAACTGCTTGCGAAACTTTTTCATTTGGACAAGTGGAAGACTACACTGTCGTACTAACCGCTGCAGCCACCACACTAAATTTAAAAATGTTTTTCGAAGGTTATTATGATTCTGGAACAAACTTGATGCAACCGGTGAAGGCAAATCAAGGCATAGGCGTGAGTTCAACAGATGTTGATCAAATCACAGTTGAACTACGAAATCCTACTACTTTTGCTCTAACCGCTTCAACGACCGCGAATTTGTTAACCAATGGAAATGCAACCGCAACCTTCAACCCTTCAATTTCGGGCTCACATTATATTGTAGTCAAATATAGAAATACTGTTGAGACATGGAGTGCCACAGCAGTAGCAATGGGAGGTAGTCCGATTAGTTATGATTTCTCCAATGCAGTTTCTAAAGCATATGGTGACAATATGATTTTACTTGAACCAGGTGTTTGGGGATTTTATTCAGGAGAAATAAATCAAGATGGGTTAGTTGATCTATCCGATTATACCGTTTGGGAAAATGATTATTTGGAATTTGCTTTCGGAGATTATGTTACGGATATAAATGGTGATGGACTAGTGGACCTTTCAGATTATACACTTTGGGAAAGTAATTATCTTAATTTTATCTTCAGTGTAAGTCCACAATAAGGGTAAAGCAAAAGCTTCAATAATCTCATTTAAAATTTTAGCATAATGTCCGAGAGGAACTCGATAATCATCTTTTATTATTAGAACTGAAGACCAACATAAAAAATGAAACTCGCTTTTGATATTTGCACGATAACATAATTAGTTGAGTATGTCTCGGTTCAAAGAAAACGACTTACCGAAATCCAAGATTACCAAGTCTTCGCTGCAGAAGGCAGCACTGATTTTTAAGTATTCGGGCCATCACAAATGGAAATTTTACGTTGGATTGCTGTTCCTTCTTCTTACCGGAGGAACAGCTCTGGCGTTTCCAAAATTAATGGGTATGCTTATCGATTGCGTTAAGGACAAAGACTTCGTCACCGCCAATTACATAGCCCTTGGTTTGGTTATTATCTTGTTTTTACAATCTTTTTTTTCTTTTTTCAGATTATCTCTGTTTGTAAACTTTACGGAAAACACACTTGCTAATTTGCGCCTTGCCTTATACAGTAATTTGGTTAAGCTTCCCATGTCCTTCTTTTCTCAAAAAAGAGTTGGCGAGCTAAATAGTCGTATCAGTTCGGATATTACTCAAATACAAGACACCTTAACTTCCACTATTGCAGAGTTCCTGAGGCAGTTTATTTTGATTTTCGGAGGCGTCATACTTTTAGCAAACGAAAGTCTCAAGTTGACATTTCTCATGTTGTCGGTAGTGCCCTTAGTCGCCATTGCAGCTGTAGTATTCGGCCGATTTATCAGAAAGTACTCCAAGAAAGTGCAAGATCAAGTGGCAGAGAGTCAAGTTATTGTTGAAGAAACGATGCAAGGCATTAGTATCGTAAAAGCATTTGCTAATGAATGGTACGAAATTGCTCGCTACAACGGCAAAATTCGCGAAATTGTCAAATTGGCCATCAAAGGCGGAAAATATCGAGGCTACTTTGCTTCTTTTATCATTTTTTGCTTATTTGGTTCCATTGTGGCTGTTGTTTGGTATGGTGTACAATTAAGTATTGCCGGAGAAATGAGCGTGGGGCAATTAATTTCCTTTGTATTGTATTCTACATTTGTAGGAGCCTCATTCGGTGGGATTGCCGAATTATATGCTCAAATTCAAAAAGCTGTGGGCGCTACGGAACGTGTATTCGAGTTATTGGATGAAAAACCAGAAAAAATTAAGGGACAAGCCAACAGCGAGGTACAAATCATCAATGGAAATGTGTCCTTTAATAATGTTGTATTCAGCTATCCTTCACGCAAAGAAATCAAAGTCCTGAAAGGTGTCAATTTCGAAGCAAGTTTCGGTCAGAAAATCGCAATTGTTGGTCCAAGCGGCGTTGGTAAATCAACCATTGCATCACTCTTACTTCGATTCTATAACATACAAGAAGGCACAATAGAAATTGACGGAAAGAATATTTATGATTTTGATCTGGAAATCCTACGCGGCAATATGAGTATTGTACCTCAAGACGTTATTCTCTTCGGCGGAACAATAAAAGAGAATATTGCCTACGGAAAACCCAATGCTACTGATGATGAAATTGAAATTGCGGCAAAACAAGCCAATGCGCTTAATTTTATTAATGGATTTCCTGAAAAAATGGAAACTATCGTCGGAGAACGTGGCATAAAACTGTCTGGTGGCCAGCGACAGCGTATTGCTATTGCAAGAGCTTTGCTTAAAAATCCAAGGATTTTGATACTCGATGAAGCAACTTCCTCCTTGGACAGTGAAAGTGAAAAATTAGTTCAAGAAGCACTTGAAATTCTGATGGAAGGAAGAACTAGTATCATCATCGCACATCGTCTCTCTACTATCAGAAGTGCCGATCAAATCTTGGTATTAGATAACGGAATCATATCAGAACAAGGAACGCACCACGAACTAATGGCACTTGAAAATGGATTGTATAAAAACCTAAGCCATTTACAATTCAGTAATTCGTAGTTTATTTGATTTTTCTCCGGTCGCGTTCTATTTTTAAAAGATTCAACTCGCGGCTAGTTTGCCCGGCTACCGACGTATTCTCTTCTGCTCTTCTGATAAGGTATGGCATTACATCTCGCACCGGACCAAAAGGCAAATACTTCGCGACGTTATAACCATGATTTGCCAAATTATAACTGATATTATCGCTCATCCCATACAATTGTCCATACCAAATTCTATGATCATCTTTCGCAATGCCACTAGTACGTTGCATATCCATTAGTCGATATGAACTTTCCTCATTGTGCGTACCCGCAAAAATAGCCATGCGATCGAGATGCTTCATCATATAATCTAAAGCAGTATTATAATTGTCATCCGTTGCCTGCTTCGATGCGCAAATCGGTGTCGGATAGCCACGTTCTTCAGCACGAGCATTTTCTTTTTCCATATACGCGCCACGGACTAATTTCATTCCAATAAAAAAACCTGCTGTTTTCGCTCTCTCATGCAATTCCTTCAAATACGCCATACGATCCCAACGATACATTTGCAAGGTGTTGAAAACGATAACTTTCTCTGTATTGTACTTACGCATCATGTCTTCAACCAAATCGTCTGCGGCATCTTGCATCCAACTTTCTTCTGCATCTATTAAGAGCGCTACATCCTTCTGATGTGCGGTTTTACAGATTAAATCAAATCGATCTCTTACCTTTTGCCATTCGATTTCTTCTGTTGCGGAAAGCGCTTCCTTCCCTCCTACTTTTTCGTATAAGTCAAGTCGACCCAAACCGGTTGGCTTAAAGACAGCAAACGGAATCGCATCGCGTTCTTTGGCAAATTCTACCGTTTTTAAAGTCATTTCCAGCGCCGCATCAAACTGCTCTTCTTCCTCTTTGCCTTCAACAGAATAATCTAATACAGACGAAACGCCTTTGGTAAACATTCTATCAACAACCGACAAGCAATCAACTTCATTGACGCCACCACAAAAGTGGTCAAAAACAGTCGCACGAATTAATCCATCCACTGGAAGATGCGCCTTCAAAGCAAAGTTAGTCACTGCTGTTCCAATGCGAACCAAAGGCTCGTTGGAGATCATTTTAAACAAGAAATAAGCACGATCCAATTCAGTATCGCTCTTTAGTGCAAAGGCAACTTGAGTGTTGTTGAAGATTTTTTCCATAGACTACGTTTGAAAGGCAAATATAGAAGAGTTTCGGCATAATGA
>CANHBE010000086.1 GCA_947458575.1 Flavobacteriaceae bacterium
ATGAGTTTATTATGATACAACAAAGCGACTGTTTCTGATCCTAAACCATCTATATTCATTGCCTTTCGAGAGATAAAATGCTGCACTCTACCGATAATTTGCGGTGGACATCCGTAAAAATTTGGGCAATAATGATTGGCTTCTCCTTCGCTTCTGACCAATAAAGTTTGACATTCCGGGCAATGGGTAATGTAATTTGTTGGTGTATTGCTCTCATCCCGTTTACTGAAATCGACTGCTACAATTTTTGGTATAATCTCGCCGCCTTTTTCAACAAAAACCATATCACCAACACGAATATCTAGTTTTTTGATTTGATCTGCATTGTGTAACGAAGCTCTCTTTACAATAGTTCCTGCCAGTTGAACAGGTTCAAGATTAGCAACGGGAGTTATGGCACCGGTTCTCCCGACTTGATATGAAATAGACTTTAATTTTGTAACAGCTTGCTCTGACTTAAATTTGAATGCGATAGCCCATCGAGGAGATTTTGCTGTATATCCCAATTCATCTTGGTATTGGAAAGAATCTACTTTTACAACAACGCCATCTGTTTCAAAAGGTAAATCATGCCGATGAATATCCCAATAGTCTATATAATCAAATACCTCACTTAAGGTATGATTTCTTTTCGCTTCTTTAGGAACTTTGAATCCCCATTCTCTGGCAAACTCTAGGCTCTCAAACTGAGATTTGAAAGGCAATTGACCGCCGATTATGAAATACAGTAAGCATTCTAAAGGCCTCTTTGCCACTTCGGCACTATCTTGCAGCTTTAAACTTCCTGATGCTGTATTTCTGGGGTTAGAGTAAGGCATTTCACCAATTTCGATTAGCTCCTGATTCATTTTCTCGAATCCAGAGAAAGGCAAAATTATTTCTCCTCGAATATCAAATCTATTCGGATAATTTTGTCCTTTCAGCTGCAAGGGAATAGAACGAATGGTTTTGATATTATTGGTTACATCGTCACCTTGAATACCGTCTCCTCTTGTCACAGCTCGCAAAAGTTTCCCGTCCTCGTATGTAATGCTAATTGAAGCGCCATCATATTTCAGTTCACAAGTATAGTCGAGTTTGACATTACCTAAAACTTTTTGAATTCTATTCTCCCATTCGATTAGCTCATCTTTTGAATATGCATTATCGAGTGAATACATTCGAAAATCATGGGTAACAGTTTGAAAATTTTTTGTTATCGCTCCGCCTACTCTTTGGGTTGGGGAGTTAACGTCGAAAAATTCAGGATGCTGTTCCTCTAATTCTTGCAGCCTTCTGAGTTTCTGGTCAAATTCTAAGTCAGAAATCGTTGGATTGTCTAACACATAATAATTATGATTATGAAGATTTAGTTCTTCTCGAAGGGCTTGCATTGTTTGTTGAATATCCATGCAGAATTTTAGATTTGAGTATTATATCGATTGCTAAAATAACCAATATTTACTTTTGTACTATGTATTAGAATTCAGAACGGATTGAATTTGCTGGTACATTTTACCATCACTTAAGTAAGCACCTTGTTTAATTAAGTCAAAAAGGGAAAGATTACGTTCTTCAGCAAATTCTTTTTTCCCAATTCTAATCTCAATTGCGTCAGTAAAAAGATTAGCGCCAAACCACTGTAAACCATCTTTTGTCAAAAAGTCAATTTCAGGATGCATCGACTTTAATACGATAGATTCGATGTGGTTCTCAAAAGATTCAAATAGAAAAATATGATTCTTCGAAAAATGTTCTAAGTATTTTGCTCTTTGAAGAACACCTTCCCAAATAAGATCTGAAAAAACATCCAATTCCTTCTCTGCAAGTTCTGGTTTTTCTTTTTTGATTTGATCCCACTCTGCCTTGTCGATTGACTGACTTGCTAAGAAATTTATAAATTCTTGATGTAATTCTTCAAACTGTTCTCTTGTGAGACGGTTATATTTCATATAAATTTGGTAACAGTAAAAATTTGAAAATAAAAAGTCTATTAATGACCTATCTTCATCTATTTCAATTCAAAATTCTCAAAAAAAAATCCCGACTTTCATCGGGATTCAATTTACTTTAGTATGAAACTAAGCTTTTTCAGCTACGATTTCATAAGGTAATTCAAGTACAACTTCTCTGTGAAGACGTATACTTGCAGTGTATTTTCCCACTCTCTTAACAATACCGCTCGTTATGAATTTTCTGTCAATTGGGTGACCTGCTTTCTCCAAAGCTTCTGCGATATCTATGTTTGTAATAGAACCAAACAATTTCTCACCGCCTGCTTTTGCTGAAATCTTAACTTCGATTGCTTTCAATGTATCAGCTAATGCTTTTGCATCATTAACAACTTTAGCTTCTTTGTGTGCTTTTTGCTTTAGGTTTTCAGCCAAAACTTTTTTCGCTGAAGGTGTTGCTAAATGAGCAAATCCTTGAGGGATCAAAAAGTTACGACCGTAACCAGCTTTAACTGCGACAATATCATCTTTGAAGCCTAAATTTTGTACGTCTTTTTTTAATATAATTTCCATGATTACGCTTCTCTGTTATTTTAATAAATCAGCCACATATGGCATTAATGCTAAATGTCTTGCTCGTTTTACGGCAACAGATACTTTTCTTTGATATTTCAATGAAGTTCCTGTTAGACGACGAGGTAAAATTTTGCCCTGCTCGTTAACAAATTTTAAAAGGAAATCCGGGTCTTTGTAATCAACGTACTTAATGCCAGATTTCTTGAAACGACAATACTTCTTTGTTTTGTTAGTTTCAATGTTTAAAGGTGTTAGATATCTGATATCTCCATCTTTTTTTCCTGAAGCGGATTGCTGTAGAGTTGCCATAGTTACGCTTTTGCTGCTTTTAGTTTAGTTCTTCTTCTTTCTGCCCATGCAATTGCGTGTTTATCAAGACTTACCGTCAAGAAACGCATTACACGTTCATCTCTTCTAAATTCAGTTTCAAATGCAATGAGCACATCGCCAGACACTTTAAAATCGAATAAGTGGTAAAAACCACTTTTTTTGTTTTGGATTTCATAGGCCATCTTTTTCAAGCCCCAATCCTCCTTTGATATCATTTCTGCTCCTCTAGATGTAAGAAATTCCTCGAATTTGCTCACTGTTTCCTTTACCTGAACATCAGATAAAACGGGATTTAAAATGAAAACAGTTTCATAATGATTCATAATAATTATAGGTGTAATTTTAATAATTTTGCAAAAGTAAACATTTATTTTGAATAAACAAGAAAAATGTATTTTTTATCGTTTAAACGCAAAAAAAACCGATAAAAATTAGGTTGGTTAACAAAAACAATTTATTTTCGCTTCACCAAATCTATAATAAATAAAATTATGAAACTAAATTGTGTTGTAGTCGATGACAGTTCCATCCAAAGGATGATCATCGCAAAGTTAGTGAATAATCATCCAAATTTACACTTAATTGGTGATTTTTCTAATGCAATTGAAGCAAAAAATTGCATGTCGGTTCATACCGTTGATCTCATCTTTCTAGATATAGAGATGCCGGTCATTAGCGGTTTTGATTTTCTTGATGGTTTAAAAACAAAACCACAAATCATTTTTATTACGTCGAAAGCTGAATATGCTATGAAAGCGTTCGATTACGATGCGACAGACTATTTACAAAAACCAATTGCTCTAGATCGTTTTAATGCTTCTGTTAAACGCGCCATGGACTTCCATATGCTCAAAAAAGAGAATCAGGAAGAGGAAGGTGAGCATATTTTTATCAAAAGCAATCTAAAGAAATTGAAAGTGTATACTTCCAAAATCAAATGGATCGAAGCTTTCGGAGATTATGTAAAAGTTGTAACGGAAGACGACAGCAACTTGGTGCTTTCAACAATGAAATCTTTTGAAAAGGACTTATCCAAAGACAAATTCATAAGAGTTCATAAGTCATACATCATCAACATAGACAAAGTAGAACGTTTTAATAGTAAATTTGCCGAAATCGGAGTAACAAAAATACCATTGAGCCGCAACAAGAAAGAAGATCTTGTCCGTGCTTTGGCTATAGCCTAATAAAAATCGACATTCAAGGCAACTGAAATTGCTCTGAATTGTGGAATACTCTCAAAACTATCCAGAATTCTCTGGATAGTTTTTTTTGTTTTGGTAAGTGATTGCTCGGTTGGAATTTTAATGAGAACTGTTCTGATATAATTATTTCGTATTCTACTAATCACTGGCTCTTCAGGACCAAGAACCGGCATTTTCAGATGCTGAGTCAAAACCTGATGAAGCCATTCTGAACCGTGCTTGAGTTTTTCAAAGTCTCGATTTTTTAATGTCACTTTAATCAATCTATAGAATGGCGGGTAATGAAATGCCATGCGCTCCCTTATTTGTTCCTGATACATTCCGTGATAATCGTTTCTGGCAATTTGCGCGATTGTTGGATGATTTGGATTGTAGGTTTGAATAATAACTTTTCCTCTATTTCCTGATCGTCCTGCCCTACCCGAAACTTGCGTTAACATCTGAAAAGTTCTTTCGAAAGCTCTGAAATCAGGATGGTAAAGTAAATTATCCGCATTCATTACACCTACAAGTCGAACATTGTCAAAATCTAATCCTTTTGCCAACATTTGAGTTCCGACCAAAACATGAATTTCCCTGTTTTTAAAATCATCTATAATCTTTTCGAATCCAAATTTCCCTTTTGTTGTGTCCTGATCCAATCTTCCAATTTTATTTTCAGGAAATAGTAATTCTAATTCATGTTGAATTTGTTCCGTCCCAAATCCTTTAGTTGACAAATCTACGCTTGAGCAAGAATGACAATGAGTTGGGTTTGCAATCGAATAACCACAATAATGACATCTTAGTTGATTTTTGCCCTTATGAAAAGTTAAACTAACATCGCATTGTATGCATTGCGGTATATGACCACATGTCCTGCATTCGACAATTGGTGAAAATCCTCTTCTGTTTTGAAAGAGAATCACTTGTTCGTTGGAAGACAATGCAGCATTGATTTCTTCAATCAATGTATCGCTAAAATGACCTGTGACCTTTTTTCTTAAATATTTGTCCTTCAAATCTACTACATTGATTTCTGGCAGCTGAATATTGTTATATCTTTCAATCAATTCTACAAGTCCATATTTTTCGGACTTCGCATTATAATAAGTTTCTAAACTTGGCGTCGCTGAACCTAATAAGACCTTTGCTTTCGAAAACGCGGCTAAAACAATCGATGCATCACGAGCGTGGTATCTTGGCGCTGGATCTTGTTGTTTGAAAGTAGTCTCATGCTCTTCATCCACAACAATGAGTCCTAGATTTGAAAATGGTAAAAATAAAGCTGAGCGCGCTCCAATAACTACTTGTGCTTTTGTAGCGTTATTTCGAACATTCTGCCAAATTTCTACTCGTTCGTTATTGCTATATTTCGAATGAAAGACCGCTACTTGATCTCCAAAGTAAGAACGCAATCTTGCTAATAATTGAACGGTCAGACCTATTTCCGGAAGCAAATACAGAACTTGTTTGTCCTTAGCAAGATAATCTTTAATCAGTTCAATATAAACTTCAGTTTTGCCACTAGCTGTGACACCGTGCAACAAACAAACATCCTTTTTTTGAAATTGATATTGAATTTTCTCTAATGCATTTTGTTGAGACGAACTCAATTGAAGATTCTCATTTCGTTCCTCATCTTTATATTTTGTGCGATCTTGTTCACGAAAATACTCCTCAAACACTTTTTTGTCGATTAGAGACTTAAGCGTTCCGGACGTTGCCTTCGCATTTTTCAGTAAATTCGAAACAACTATTGGTTTTCGCTCTGAAGCACTCATTTGAAAATATTGCAAAATAATTTCATGCTGCTTTGCGCCCTTAATGGAAGCCAATAATTCAACTAGTTTCGAGTCCTCTTCAAATTCTTTACACAGTTTTATGTACCGAACTAGCTTTGGCTTGTATGTCTCAACTAATTCTTCATGTATGGTTAAAACTCCTTTTCGAATCAGTTTTTGGATGGTGGGCAGAACATTTTTTCTACTGAGAATAGCAATGATGTCAGATATCCGAAGAGAAGGCTGGTGACTCAATGCTTCACAAATTAGAAACTCATCATCATCAAGCGATGAAAAGTCAGGTAAATTAACTTCTGTTCTACTGATAAGGGATTCACTCTCTAGAATCAAAGCACTGGGCAAAGCACATCGAAATACATCACCAATTGGACACATATAATAGGATGCAATCCATTGCCAATGCTCTATTTGTATGTCACTAACGATAGGCGATTCGTCAATGATACTATATATTTCTCTAGCTTTGTATAGTGTGGGTTCGTTTTTATGCGTGGTGACAGCTAGCGCCGTGTACACCTTATTATTTTTGAAAGGAACCGCAACTCGCATTCCTTTCTTCAAAAAATAGTATTCACCCTCAGAGACGCTGTAGGTGAAGGTTTTGGGTAAAGAAAGTGGTAATATTACATCTACAAAGAATGGCATTATAACGGAATTAATGGTTGTAAAAGCATAGAATTATCCTTTTACTCTTTCCCAAATTTGTGTTCGACCCAAAAGAGCAATTCCGATAAAGCCTCTTACTTTTAATCTATCTTTTGATTCAAGCGACAAATTGCACTTGTACACTTTACCGTGCTTGGGATCAAGAATTTTTCCATCGCTATAGCCGCCTTCTTTATTTTTCTTGAGCCCTTTCAAAACAGTCATACCAATGATTGGTTTGTTATGATCTTCTCCTTCACACTTTTCACATTTCGGATTTTTTGATTTTGAGTCTATAAGTTCAATTATTCGACCATGAAATTTATTGTGTTTTTCAAAAATCTCAATTACTGAGGTCGGCTTTCCTGTTTCATCATCGATGGTCTTCCACCTACCCAAGACGCCGTGAGATTGCGAAAGAGCGCTTATGCTTAACTGCAGAAAAAAAGAGAATAAAATAATTTTAGTCATTTGTCTTATGTCTTTTTAACTTATTAATAGCCGCATCTAATTCAAAACCTAAGAGTAGAATCATACAATTAATCCAAATATAAAACATCATGATTAATAATGTTCCTATTGAACCGTATAATTGATTGTATTTTGAAAACTCAACTACCCATATGCCGAATACATAAGACGAAATAATAATCAAAATAGTGGTAAAGACTGACCCGATCGAAATAAATGATCTATTCGGATCATGTTTGATTCCCCATTTAAACAGAATTGAGGTCGTCAGTAAAATCATCAAAATCAAAAAAACATAACGACCTAGAATAATAAGCGGGATCTTATTACTGAGTACATCTTGTATAATTGTTCTTTGGATAAATACTTCAAAAACAATAATCATAGCCACTGTTACTAAAAGCAAAACTGAAAGAACCAGAGACATTCCCAATGCTACAAAATACTGCCTTAAAAAACCTCTCTTGATGATTACGTGCTGCGATGTTTCAAAGCCTCCCAAAATTGCATTTAGGCCATTCGCCATGAGAAAAATTGCCATTATGAATCCCGACGATAGCAATCCTGAATGACTGTTGTTGAGAATATCATTTATTATTGCTGCGATAGCATCGTATGTGTTTGGCGGTACACTCTCGGATACAAATTGCAGAAAATCTTGCTGAAAACCTGCAATTGGAATGAAAGGAATTAAATTAAAAATAAATAAGGCAAACGGAAACAACGCCATGAAAAAACTAAAGGCAATAGCGCCAGCGCGATGAGATAACGCTCCTTCCGCTATTCCTAATCCATATAATTCCAAAAGATCATACAACGACAAACCTTGCAGCCACGGTAACTTGATTCGACGCAGTGGTCTTACTACATGACGAAGAACCGGAATTTTCGCAATAGTTGCCTCAATTTCCTTACTCATCTTATACTGCTTTTAAACTTAAGTCCATGTTGTAAACTGAATGAGTCAATGCGCCTGAAGAAATATAATTAACCCCACATTCAGCGTAAGCGCGAATAGTTTTCTCATTAATATTACCCGACGATTCGGTCAAGCATTTTGAACCAATGATTCGAACAGCTTCCCTTGTATCATCAAAATTAAAATTGTCAATCAAGATTCTATAAACACCTTCATTCTCTAAAATTTCTCGGATTTCATCAAGATTTCTAGCCTCCACAACGATTTGTAAATCTAGATTTTGCGCTTGTAAGAAAGATTTGGTTTTTCTAATTGCATTTGTTATTCCTCCCGCAAAATCATTGTGGTTGTCTTTCAGCATAATCATATCATAAAGTGCGAAGCGATGGTTTTCGCCGCCTCCAATTTTAACCGCCCATTTTTCAGCTGCGCGAAAACCGGGAGTTGTTTTTCTGGTATCGAGAATCTTCGTGCCGGTTCCTTCAAGAAGTTTAACAAAGTAATTAGTCTTTGTGGCAATTGCAGACATTCTTTGCATCGAATTTAAAACCAAACGCTCTGCCTTCAGTATGGATTGTGAATTTCCGGAGACATAAAAAACGATATCTCCATGCTTCACCTGCTCTCCATCATTGATTAGGACTTCAATTTCTAGAGAACTATCGACATGTTCAAAAATCATTTTCGCAAATTCAACGCCTGCAATTACGCCGGTGTCCTTAACCAACAATTTGGCTTTTCCTTTCGCGAGTGAAGGTATACATGCCAACGAACTATAGTCACCGGGACCAATATCTTCCCGAATACCATTTTCAATGATTATAGTAAGCTCGTGATGAAACTGTTCTTGTGAAATCATTTGTCTTGAATTGGTAGGCTAAAATAGAATATTTTTTTGGGTTAACTAAACACAGATTTTGAAAATTGGACTTTGCGATACGAAAAGTGTAATTACAAACTAAACCTCCATTTGGAATTGGTATAGTACAAGTAACCGTCTCTAACCTGCAATGGACAATCAAAATTATTAGTAAAAAGAGCGCCCGTTCCTAAACCTTGTGGCATTGAATTATGCTGCAAAAAAGTCCATTGCGCGATCGCATTTAATCCCACGTTACTTTCTAAAGCCGATGTAATCCACCATCCTATTTGGTATTTTTCCGCTAAATCAATCCATTCTTGAGTGCCACGAAATCCACCTACAAAACTGGGTTTTAGAATGATATATTGAGGCGTAATCCTCTGCAATAGTGATTCCTTTTCTGTAATGGTATTAATCCCTATAAGTTCCTCATCTAAAGCAATTGGAATAGCAGTTGATCTGCACAGCTCTGCCATCCTGTCATGTTGATTTTTCTCTATAGGTTGCTCTATACTATGTAATTCAAAAACAGATAATTGATTAATTTTAATTAAAGCATCTTTTGAGGAAAAAGCGCCATTTGCATCAACTCGTATTTCTACTATTTCAGGACCAAAATTTTCGCGAATAAGTCGTAATAATTGGAGTTCTTTTTCGAATTCAATGGCTCCTATTTTGAGCTTGACACAACGAAATCCTTCTTCAAGCTTTTGAACGATTTGATCTTTCATAAAATCTTGATCGCCCATCCAAACGAGTCCATTTATAGGTATACCTTTGATGCTATTCGTAAAATCACTCGGAAATAAGACAAACTGATTTTCACTTGAAAGTGAACGATATGCCATTTCAACACCAAATTGGATTGAAGGAAAATCTAGCAACTCTTCCCAAAGCAAATCAGCTCCCCATGAAATGTTTTTACACACCCATTGAAGTTTTTCCTCGTAATCCGGACGATCGTCAAAGCTCAAGCCACGTAGTAAACCACACTC
>CANHBE010000087.1 GCA_947458575.1 Flavobacteriaceae bacterium
TGCAAACACCTAAAAGTAGTATCGGCGCATTTCAAAAAAAATCTAAAGAACTATCGAAGAAAGTAATGGTATTGAATGGTACTATTCCTCCACCGTTTGTTAGACCAGAGATAAAAAGCCGAATTGCAGCTTTGACTACCAAAATAAACTCAATTAATTTGTTTCTCAATATAGATGCTATTCCGGCTCAAAAAATTGTGACTTTAGTCGGTGATGTCAATGTTGAATTGGCATCAATTGCCAGACAAATGGATGAAATCGTTCGCAGAAGTGAAATCCCAAAAGAAGAGGGCGAATCAGACATGATTCGAATGTTAGATACCGCAAGAGCGATTCCACTGACACCCCAAAAACCATAATTCCATTGAGTGTAAAGTCACTGATACATTTGTATGACTCCTCGCCAAAAGTCAAACTTATTGGAGATCAATTTTCTATACCTGGACAAAAGATTCAAGTCAATGGGCTTATTGGTTCTTCTCTTTCCTTTGTCATTCAATCGTTATTTAAAAAAACAGACCTTCCTTTTCTGATTTTATTAAACGACAAAGAAGAAGCTGCATATTATCTCAATGATCTTGAGGCGATGCTGGGCGAAGAAGATGTGCTATTTTACCCAGGATCGTACAGACGTCCTTATCAGATTGAAGAAACTGATAATGCAAATGTCTTACTTCGTGCAGAAGTGCTAAATCGCATCAATTCAAGAAAAAAACCGGCAGTAATTGTCACCTATCCTGAAGCGCTTTTCGAAAAAGTGGTCACCAAAAAAGAACTGGATAAAAACACGCTGAAAATTGCGGCTGGAGATCAAATTTCGATTGAGTTTATCAATGAAGTTCTTTTTGAATACGAATTCAAAAGAGTTGATTTCATCGCAGAACCCGGTGAGTTTTCTGTTCGAGGTGGAATTATCGATGTGTTTTCATTTTCGAATGATCATCCGTATCGGATTGAATTTTTCGGAAACGAAGTTGATAGTATCCGAACCTTTGATATCGAAACACAGTTATCGATTGAAAAGCAAAAGAAAATCACGATTATTCCCAACATTGAAAATAAGTTCTTTCAGGAAAATCGCGAGAGTTTTATGGATTATATTCCGAAAAACACCATCGTTTTTGTCCAGAATACTTCATTTGTTGTTTCAGTATTGGAAAAACTGTTTCAAAAAGCCGAGGATGTTTTTAAAAGTCTGAACGCTACAATCAATCACGTTGAACCCGGCAAAATCTTCTTGCAGCAACATGAGTTAATCAAGCGTCTTACCGAATTAACGGTGGTCGAACTTCACAATAAGTCTGAATTTGTTCCTGCCAAAAATTTCGAATTTTATATTCGGCCTCAACCTTCCTTCAACAAACAATTCGATTTGCTCTTGAATAACCTCAATGACAATCATCTTCATGGTTATCAAAATTATTTGTTTTGTTCAAACACGGCACAAGAAAAGCGTTTTCATGATATTTTCGAATCACTAGACGAAGTAAATCACGAGAATATTCGAAAGCAGTATTATACTGTCGTGTTTCCGCTTTATCAAGGATTTATCGATGAAGAAAATCAGGTTGCCTGTTACACTGATCATCAAATTTTTGAACGCTACCACAAATTCAATATCAAAAACGGATACGCCAAAAAGCAGACGATTACACTCAAGGAACTCAATACGCTTACCGTTGGTGATTACGTTACGCATATTGATCATGGAATTGGAAAATTTGGTGGATTGCAAAAAATACAGGTCGAAGGCAAAACACAAGAAGCGATTAAATTAGTCTATGCCGATAACGACATCGTTTATGTGAGCATCCATTCTCTGCATAAAATATCCAAATACAACGGGAAAGACGGTGCGCCACCAAAAATCTATAAACTGGGTTCTAATGCATGGAAATCCTTAAAGCAGAAAACCCAAGCGCGAGTGAAGCAAATTGCGTTCAACTTGATTCAGCTCTATGCAAAACGCCGTTTGGAAAAAGGATTTCGCTATGCTCCGGATAGCTATTTGCAAGCTGAACTTGAAAGTTCCTTTATCTACGAAGACACTCCGGATCAAATCAAATCCAGTCAAGAGGTGAAAGCTGATATGGAAAGTGATCGCCCGATGGATCGATTAGTTTGCGGTGATGTTGGATTTGGAAAAACTGAAGTTGCTATTCGTGCGGCGTTTAAAGCTGTTGACAATGGTAAACAAGTTGCTGTCTTGGTTCCAACTACAATTCTTGCCTATCAGCATTATCGAACTTTTTCTGAACGCCTCAAAGAAATGCCTGTTACTATCAACTATTTGAATCGCTTCAGATCGGCCAAACAGAAAACTGAAATTCTCAAAGATCTGGCTGATGGAAAACTAGATATTATCATTGGAACGCATCAATTAGTCAATAAGAACGTTGCTTTTAAAGATCTTGGACTATTGATTGTTGATGAAGAACAAAAATTTGGTGTCAATGTGAAAGACAAACTCAAGACCATTGCGGCAAATGTCGACACACTGACACTGACAGCAACACCAATTCCGAGAACATTACAATTTTCACTTATGGCCGCTCGCGATTTGTCGGTCATCACAACGCCTCCTCCAAATCGTTATCCGATTGAAACTCAAGTGGTCACTTTTAGTGAAGAACTCATTCGTGATGCTATTTCTTATGAAATCCAACGTAATGGTCAGGTTTTCTTTATTAACAATCGTATCGAGAACATTAAGGAATTTGCCGGCATGATTCAACGATTGGTTCCTGACGCTCGTGTAGGTGTTGGTCATGGGCAGATGGAAGGCAGCAAACTTGAAGAGTTGATGTTGGCATTTATGAATGGAGAATTTGATGTTTTGGTTTCAACGACCATTATAGAAAGTGGTTTGGATGTACCCAATGCGAATACCATTTTCATCAACAATGCGAATAATTTTGGGCTTTCCGATTTGCATCAAATGCGAGGTCGCGTCGGTCGCAGCAATAAAAAGGCTTTTTGCTATTTTATTTGTCCACCCTATTCGATGATGACCGATGATGCAAGAAAGAGAATCCAAGCATTAGAACAATATAGCGAGTTGGGAAGCGGTTTCAATATTGCGATGAAAGATTTGGAAATTCGCGGAGCTGGAGATTTGTTAGGTGGCGAGCAAAGTGGATTTATCAATGAAATTGGCTTTGAGACTTATCAAAAAATCATGAATGAGGCTATAGAGGAATTGAAGGAAAATGAATTTAAAGAACTGTATGCTTCTGAGGAGCATGGTGAAAAAGAATATGTAAAAGATTTACAAATTGATACAGACTTTGAGCTGCTCTTCCCAGATGATTATATCAATAATATATCAGAGCGACTGAATCTGTATAACGAATTAAGTTTGATCAAAACTGAGGAAGAGCTTGATGCCTATCAAACAAAGCTGATTGATCGATTCGGGCCACTCCCAAAAACGGCGGTGTCACTATTGAGCAGCATCAAGATTAAGTGGATTGCCACTCACCTAGGAATTGAAAAATTGGTCATGAAACAAGGCAAGATGCTTGGCTATTTTGTGTCAGATCAACAAAGTGATTACTACACTTCAAGTCAGTTTCAAAAAGTGTTGCAATTTGTTCAAAAACAATCTCAGTTGTGCAGTATGAAAGAAAAACAAACGCCAAATGGACTTCGACTGCTGATTATTTTCGACAATGTGAAATCGATTCGCAGAGCACTAGAGTTAATGGAGCAATTGAAAAATTAAAAAAAACCACTCTTTATCGGAGTGGTTTTCTTTATGCAATTTATGTTTCTGTTAGTTCATCTTAATGATCTTAAAATTAACTTCCTTATCATTAAATTTCAATTTGTAGAAATACGTTCCTGCTGCAAAAGAGGTCATGTCAACCTTCGCATCTCTTGTCAAGACTTCGTTTTTGTATAGCAGTCTTCCTTCTAGGTTATAAATCGAAATCTCGTCGATTCTAATTTTAGAATTGATAGAAATCAAACCATTGGTCGGATTGGGAGAATACGTAAAATCGATATTAGACTCAAATGAATTGTTAGACAACAAGTTCTCGCATTCTATTTCAGCCACGTAACCCGGTGCGACAACACCACCGTCGGAGAAAAACTTCATGGTCAGCGAACCGTCAGCTGCTGTTGATACAAAAGGACCCGGAATGTTATTACCTGTAAAACCACCATTACTCAAGTCAGTCGCACTAGTAGAATTACCGTCGTACACATATAAGTAGTCGTAATCTAGCTCAAGATCAAATGCCGTAAAGGTCAGTTTGATTTTCTTATTTGGTAAATTTGGAATTATGGTACGCACATAGGTTTCAGAATCTGTATAATCCGCTGCTGGACCACCTGTGTCAGAAATTTCAATTCCGTTACAATATTCTGTTCCCGTTACAATTATTGTTTGCTCATTGGGTGCAATCAGTCCAAAACCACAATTCGGGCGAACTCGAACAATGTAGTATGTATTTGGACTCAGATTGGTCGCTGTATAGCTATTGCTAGTTACCGGTATCCAAATATTGTCAGTGCTGGAAAAAGGTGTCACCGCAATTTGCCACTCTGCTGCACTGCTTTGATCCGTCCAAGTTATGGTAGCTTCATTAGTTGAAGTTGTTATTCCTGCGATATTGGTAACCGTATTGATACAGGTGTTAATACAATCTGTGCTCAAGCATGGGCCTGCATTTACTTTTCCTTGAATTCTTGCAGCCGGTTGTGGTCCGAAACCATTAACAAAACTAATCCCAACACCATTAACCAAATGACAATAACTCATGATGGTTCCTTTCACATCGGGATCAGGAATTGGACCTTCATCACAATTTCCTTCAGAATATCCGGCTGATTGTCCACACCCATCAATTGCTGTATTGTTGCCGTTCCAACGACAACCGTGTGTGTGTGGTGAACCAAGCAAATGCCCAAATTCGTGCGTAATCACCATGATAGTCCAAGAATACGTTGGAACCGTGCTAAAGCTGAATCCCACATCAGAATAGCTGAAATTATCCTGAGTACAAATCCCATTTATTCCGATTGCTACACCGCCCAAACCGCCGGGATCTATTCCTAAAAGCTGACCTAAATCACCATCAAACACTGGACGTAGTTCGTTAAATTTATATAAATAATCCGATGACGATTCTCCAATTCCGTCGTATGGATCGGGAGTTGTCCAGATAAACATAGACTTCAAAGAAGTTGTTATTCCGTCGTTTGTGTATATGGTTTGAACGTTATTAAAGACGGAAGTCACCCAATTCGTAGTAGTCGTTGTATCACTTCCATTCGCTTGATATAAATCGTAATCGATTTCAAAATACATAGTAACGCATCTTGTTGTTGCAGGCGAAGCTTCATTTCTAAATTGTGCCGGCGCTTCTTCAAATGATTCTTTGACTTTACATTCGAAAGTGTTTTTTGCCAAAAGATCCTGGTCTGAATAAATTATGTAGTCAGAGATATTATTCGGCTTGTCGAGCTTTGCCACTACAAGATTATTTAATATTCGGCTGGATATTACTCCGGAGAACTCATCTTTAAAAAAGCTAAAGGAAACAAGAGAGTTCTGGTCTCCTTTGATGGTTCCTCTGTAGTACGCTCCTTTTTGGTATGCAATTGCTTTCGCTTGGTCCGTATCAACATGAAATCCTTCGGAAAATATGTCAACCTTGTAAAGATGTGTTGCAATTGTTGAGCCTTGATAAGGAATTTCTAGCTCAAGGTAAGAATCTTGATTGGTGAAGATCGCATTAACCGCTTGCAAGTTGATCTTACCATACGTTGCTTTTGCGACTGCGTCTTTAGTGTCATTGGTTGGAATAGAACTCACTTCATTCAAAACACTATATCTCTTAAAAAAAGTGTTCTGTTGCTCAAGTTCCTTCACTTTATTGGCAATCGTTCCTTGGGCGAAAACGCCGTGACAAACCAATAAAACAAAAATTAGTATAGTCTTTTTCATTGTAGTTGAATTTTGCAATTTTTATTCAAATATAATTATTTTTTTAGCTGAAAACAGGAACAATTGTTAAACTATTGTATTAAAAATAATGGAAAGCATCCTCTATATGTTCAATATTAAATCCAGTTGCGTTCTTATGAATTGCGATAATATCGAATCTAACTTCAAGATCTAGATTTTTGCTTGTGACAAATGCATCAACAGCTTTGACTAACAACTGTATTTTCTTCGGTTTGACAAAATCTTGTGGCAGTCCAAACTCCAGACTTGATCTTGTTTTCACCTCGACGACTGCGAGAACATGTTCCTTTTTTGCAATAATATCAACCTCGGCTTTCTGATACACCCAATTGGTCTGAAGAATCTCATACCCTTTCTGTTGCAGAAAGTCAACTGCTATCTGCTCACCCTGTTTTCCAAGTTCATTGTGTTGTGCCATACCGCTTGTTCTCTAATCGCTTTTGAAACAACTTATTCAAAACTGACTTTACTCCCTTTTTCGTTAACCTCAACACTGACAGTCTTCCCCAAAATCAGCGTGCGATTGTCTTTCATGTGACCTGAAGGAAAATTATAAATTATTGGAAACTTGTAATCTTTCAAGGCGTCTTGAATAATTTGCAAAGCGTCTTTCCCCCAAGGAATTTCATTGTCGTTCATACTGGTCATTCCGCCTACAATCACGGCTTTCAATCCGTTGAAATAACCATTGCGTTTGAGGTTCATCATCATCCTATCGATGTGGTATAAGTATTCATCAATGTCTTCGATAAACAAAATCTTATCGTGATAATCAATCTCAGATTTAGAGCCCATCACACTGTATAGAACTGATAAATTTCCCCCGACGATTTCAGCTTTTGCCTTGCCAAAAACGTTGTATGGATGCGGTGGTATTTCGTATGATAATTTATCACCAAACAATGCTCGCTTGAAGGAATCTACTACATCTATGCTTGCTGTTCCAGCGTTTAAGGCCATAAAAGAATGAATAGTCTCAATACCCATATTGTTGATATGACTATGCAAAACCGTCATATCGCTGAATCCGGCTATCCATTTTGGTTTCTTCTGAAAATTGGCAAAGTCAATTCTATCAATTATGCGAACAGTCCCATAGCCGCCTTTTGCTCCCCAAATTGCTTTTATTTTTGGATTATCGAGCATTTCCTGAAAATCAGTTGCTCTCAACCAGTCGGGTCCTGCAAGTTGATTCTCCTCTTTACCGATTGATCTGCCAATAACGACCTGTAAACCCCAACTTTCCAGTAATTTAATAGCCGGTTTAAGAGCCTCAACATCTACCTTTCGTGCTGTCGCTAGAATGCCGACAACATCGCCTTTTTTTAAGAAATCAGGTGTAATCATTTTGCGTTGCGCTTGTGAGTTTTGAAATAGAAAAAGTCCAAACACCAATAGAAAAGAAAAAGCGTTTAAATTCTTCATCGTGATTAAGTTGTGACAAATATAAGATAATTGATCATGGATAAAAGACAATTGAAAATGGATCGTTGTGTTTTTGTCGAATGCCCTAGCCCTGATGGCAGCGGCATCCTTTTTCTGCTGAACTTGTTTCAGTATTTATTTGAATTACTTCGTTTCGGTATCTTGAAATACTGAAACGGGTTCAGCAGAAAAAGATACAGCGAACAGCAGGATTCAAGCTACGAAAAGCTAACATGCCTTTTAGCATATAGCTCCATACAAAAAGCATTACTTTATCGAATGTATTGTCTATTTTTGCAACGAAAAATTCTCGCAAAGAAATTCTATTTATGTTACAAAATCCAACTCGATATACGATTACCGCAGCTTTGCCTTACACCAATGGTCCGATTCACATTGGTCATTTGGCCGGTGTCTATGTGCCTTCAGACATCTATGCTCGTTATTTGCGTTTGAACGGCAAGGACGTTGCTTTTATTTGTGGCAGTGACGAACATGGTGTGGCGATTTCTATGAAAGCCAAAAAAGAAGGAATAACGCCGCAGCAGGTCATTGATAAATATGATGCGATTATCCGTAAATCATTTATTGATTTTGGAATTTCGTTCGATAATTATTCTAGAACTTCCTCAAAAATTCATCATGAAACGGCTTCTGCTTTCTTCAAGAAATTATACGAGGAAGGTAAATTTATTGAAGAAGTGACCCAACAGTTATATGACGAAAAAGCGGACCAATTTCTGGCAGATCGTTTTGTCATTGGAACCTGCCCTAAATGTGGCAATGAAGAAGCTTACGGAGATCAATGTGAAAAATGTGGCTCGACTTGGAATGCAACTGATTTGATTCATCCAAAGTCGACCATTACGGGAACAACGCCAATCTTAAAAGCCACAAAACATTGGTTCTTGCCTTTAGATCAGTATGATGCTTTTTTGCGACAGTGGATTTTGGTTGATCACGCGAAAGACTGGAAAACCAATGTACTGGGCCAAGTTAAGTCGTGGTTAGACGACGGGCTTAAGCCTCGGGCTGTGACACGAGATTTGGACTGGGGAATTGATGTACCGATTGCCGGTGCTGATGGTAAAAAATTATATGTCTGGTTTGATGCCCCTATTGGGTACATTTCATCGACGAAAGAATGGGCTGCAAGAGAGGGAAAAGAGTGGGAACCTTATTGGAAGAGTTCTGATACGAAGCTGGTGCATTTTATTGGAAAAGACAATATTGTTTTTCACTGTGTTATTTTTCCTGCCATGTTGAAGGCTGAAGGAAGCTATATCTTGCCTGACAATGTTCCAGCGAATGAGTTTTTGAACCTTGAAGGAAATAAACTTTCGACCTCGAAGAATTGGGCTGTTTGGTTGCATGAATATTTGGAAGACTTTCCCGGACAGCAAGATGTGTTGCGATACACTTTGACTGCAAATGCGCCGGAAACTAAAGACAACGACTTTACTTGGAAAGATTTTCAAGCAAGAAATAACAACGAGTTAGCAGCAATTTATGGAAATTTCATCAATCGGGTGGTTGTGTTGACGCATAAATACTACGATGGAATTGTGCCGCAACCGAATGAATTTTCTGAAGTTGATCTTCAGACCATGGATGAGCTCAAAGCATATCCGGCAGTGATTGCGAGTTCGATTGAACGTTACCGTTTCCGGGAGGCACAAGGTGAATTGATGAATGTTGCTCGACTAGGGAACAAATATCTAGCAGATGAGGAGCCATGGAAAATGGTTAAAACGGATCCGAATCGTGTTCAAACACAAATGTATGTTGCCTTACAAATTGCTGCAGCTTTGCGCGTTTTGAGTCAACCGTTCTTACCATTTACGGCAAGTAAATTAGAAGCCATACTCAATCAAACTTCGGCAGGAAAAAGTTGGAATGATGTTTCTGAGCTTGCAGAATTAATACCTTCAGGCCATAGAATTGGTGCCGCTGAAATATTATTTACTCAAATTGAAGACGATCAAATTCAAAAACAAATAGACAAATTGGAAGCAACAAAAGCCACGAATAGTATGGAAAACAAAACAATTTCTGCTCAAAAGGAACTGATTCAATTTGAAGATTTTGCTAAAATGGATATACGCGTTGGGACAATCTTGGAGGCTGAGAAGATGCCCAAAGCCAATAAA
>CANHBE010000088.1 GCA_947458575.1 Flavobacteriaceae bacterium
AGCAGGGGTAAATGTTCCTGCTGCAGCATCAAAAGCGCCGCCGCTACCCAAGGTGCGAATCCATGAACCTCCACTTTGTTCTCCTGAAATCAGCCCAAACAAATCAATCGAAGAAGTGCTATCCTCACAAACCGCAGTAGAACCATCTATGCCCGCGTTGGGTTGAGGATTAACAATGATTGTTGTTGAAATTGAACATGAATCTGTCGCCCCAGTAAGACAAGTCACTGTGAAGGTGTAAGTTCCGGGCGTACTAGGCGTTCCAGAAATTGTAAACGTTCCTGTTCCCGCCGAAAAAGAGCCTGTAACACCGGGTGGTAAATCAGCAGCAGGAACCGACGCAGAGGTCGCACCTGTTGACGAAGTATAAGTAATCGGAGTTATAGCGTTATTCACACAGACCGTTTGAGAAGTTGAAGACGCGGTAACCGTGCAACTGCATGGTATTATTTCAACTGTTGCGGTTGTATTAAATGCGGGGCACAAGGGCGTCGCCGGTATGTCATAAGAAACAGTATAAAGCCCTGCAGTACTTGCTGCTCCGTCTATCGCACCACTAGCCGGATTTATTGACAATCCAGCCGGAAGTGCTGAAAATGTTCCTCCTGAAGTTAACGCAAACAAGGTCGGCAACTTTGGAGTGGCATCATTATCACAGTATGGACTGCCTGCGTAACTAAAAGTACCGGAAGGACTGCCGACGACATCGATTACAAAGGACCTAATATTAAAACAGCCTGTAGTAACCAAGTCTTCAATTCTTACATATATTGTTCGCGGAACGACATTAACTTGATAAGTGGCTAGATCAGCAACAGAGAAAAAATCAATATTAGTTGGAGCATCATTCTTCGCATCAGTCAAGTTCTCGTAATACTTAATGCTGTAATTACCTTGATCAGCTAAAGGAATTGTACTTAATATAAGGGCATTTTGATCGATATTAATAGTGTATGGCGGCAAACTTGGAGAGCAAACCGTAATATCTATAGGATCGGCAGCTGGAAGTGGTGGCGCAACGTCAACTACAAGATCTTTGCGAACCTCTGCGAATGTTCCATCGCATTTTCTGTATGTAACAACTGCAGAATATGTTCCTGCTGTGGTTGGACAAATATTCAATGGATTTTCATTGACTGCACCAATTGGATTTCCATTTAGCTCCCAAGTTAATTGAGTTGTGATAGGCGCTGGTTCGGCAATAGGAATAAAGCGCCACGCTTCATTAACAGCTCCCCAAGCCCCTGTATTTCGTCCAGGTGGCACTTCAGCTAAAGTACCCGCCGCATTTTGAATTCCTATCAATCCTCTACCACCATTCCATCCTGGACATGGTGTTCTTTTGCTTACCAAAACTTCAATAATATTAGTTGATTCGTGAATCACTATTTGACTGGTTTGAAAACCTACTCCACCATCACAATCATATTGAGGAAGTTCATTAAAATTTGCAACAAAAACTCGATTAGGGGCAACATTAGGCCCAGAATCTAAAACATAATAGTTTACATTTTGAATTAAAGGCAATGTAACGGGAGGTATGCGAATATCTGTGTCTTGATAAACTCCATAAATCGCGTTCTTTATAGGAAAGGTAGTGTTGGGAACAGCTTGATTAAAACTCCATTGACAAAAACCCAAAGGAACTTGCGGTCCAATATCGAAAGTAATTACACCATTGGTACCAACCAAAACATTATTGTAGCAATTTCCGTAAAAATTAAAGGTAAAAGGTAAAGTTACAATTGGTGACCAAGTATCATCTCCAGTTGCATTAATCACCGTTCCTCCGGTAAAGGGAAATGTTGGCGAATACGGCACTGCACAAACTTCATAGTCATCTGTCGTAGCATTACCATCATCTGTAGAGGCAATTCTCGTATATTCCGCCAATAACTCAGTACACTGGCCAACATTACAAACCGCCTGTGGTGCAACAATATCGACTTCAGCTAAGGGAATTTGACCAGTACTGGCTAGCGTACACACTGACAACACTGTGATTGTTGCGCTACCAATCAATGGCGTAACACATGCGCCTACTGTAGCGCTTACCAAATTAAAAGTGGTCGTTGAATCAAGATAAGGAACATTGAAACTACCAACTCCTGCGCTGTTCAATAGTACACTCGCTGCAACAGGAAGCGGATTAGGATATGTAAAATTAACGGTTACACCCGGAGTTCCGAAAAAGGTCAACACTGCTGATTCTCCCGCGGTTATTGTCGTACTACCAAATATAGTTGCAGTTGGTACACTTAAGGTCGCCGTTCCTGTTACTGCTTGTGTGCAATTGGGTGTTCCGTTCGAGGCGACACTTACCAATTCATAAATACTACTTGCCGTCAAAGTTGGTGAAGTAACCGTTGCTGTTCCTCCGGCTCCAATATTTATAGTTTGATTGGGTCCACTATTAACTGTATAAGATACTGTCGCACCGGGCGTTCCTGTAAATGTTACAACTCCTGTGTTTCCGGAACATACAAACGCATCGCCGGAAATACTCGCAGTTGGCAAGGTAAGTACATCAATTGTTGCTGTTCCTGTTTGATTCTGACTGTAAACAGGAGACGTACCATAAGAAACGCTCACAAGATTATAGTTGAAAATTCCCGCTGTATTTGTGGGAACCGGAACGTTAATGCTGTTACCTGTTGAAGGAGCGGTGGAAAGGTTTGCACCGCCATTAATATTATATACAAACGTGTATGGAGGAGTACCATCAGCCCCTGTAAAAGTTACGGTATTACCTGTACTATTTAAACAAACCGCATTGGAACCGGATATACTTGCAGTTGGCAATGCCACTAAAGCGATATCGTCTAGCGCAAATTCGTTCCCAGCAGCCAATATAACACGGTCATATATTGCAATTTGAGCGACTGCACTCGGCCCTGAATTCCATATATAATTTACTCTCAACCAGTTACCACATGCAATGGTCGATGGAGCAGCCACTGGTGCGCCTAAAGAAACACCGTTGATCAAAGTTTCTAATGAAGCTAGATTTAGCGTACTGATTGATTGCACCCAGAACGAGAAAGAATAGTTCTTATTTGGCACCACAGCAACCGATTGAAACCAAACACGATCATTTGGTAAGCCGCTTGTAGAACCATTCACCAACATCATGTTTCCCGCACCTGTCGTATGATCTTGGCAAGTAGTCAACGTAGTATCCCATAAACTGGGATTTACATTAATACCATATGTCCCAGGTGCTGAAGTTGCGCTTGGTGTTGTAAATAAATAATCACTAGAGAAGTTTATGTTTCCTGCGGAAAAGTCACCATTTACGACTAAATTCTGCGAATACATATAAGGAATAAACAGTAGTGTGATAATCCAATGAAGTAATTTTCTTTTCATTGCAAAAAATTTGGATGCTAAAAGTATAAAAAAATGCCGAAGAATGAGACAAATATTACTTATAATTTATATTTGAGTAGACAGAATTTCTTTCAACTTTTATTATTTATCTTTGTCGCTCGAAAAAAAGCCAAAACAACATCAGCGATAAATGACAACAAACGAGCAATTTCAGGATGAAATGGGTGACGATCACTTTACTTCCAGCGCCAATAATCCAATGCGAAAAGACGCATTCGATCTTTCCGATGAAGAGAAAATAGAAGCAATAAAAAAAGACGTTGAGCACATTCTGAAGACCTTAGGCATGGACTTAGAAGACGATAGCATCAAAGGCACACCGAATCGCGTCGCAAAGATGTTTGTCAAAGAAATATTTGGAGGCTTGAATCCAAACAAGAAACCAAATTCCTCCACTTTTGAAAATCAATACAAATACGGCGAAATGTTGGTCGAGAAGAACATAACGCTCTACTCTACCTGTGAGCATCATTTACTTCCCATCATTGGAAAGGCTCATGTAGCCTATATCTCAAGTGGAAAAGTTATCGGACTTTCCAAAATGAATCGGATTGTAGATTATTTTGCTAAACGGCCGCAAGTGCAAGAAAGACTTACGATGCAAATTGTTCAGGAACTTCAAAAAGTACTAAAAACAGAGGATGTCGCTTGTGTCATCGACGCCAAACATTTGTGCGTCAATTCGAGAGGAATTAGAGATATCGAAAGTAGTACAGTTACCGCGGAATATGGTGGGCAATTTAAGAACGAATCCAAACGTCAAGAGTTTTTAGATTATATTAAATTGGAAACTAAATTTTAATTTTAACAAATTGCCTTAGCCCTGATTGAAGCGAAAATCCTTTTTTGTTTTGTCACAGTGAGCTTTGTCAAAGGGATTTTCGAAAACAAAAAAGATTGTAGCGAAAAGCAGGAAATAGCTTCAAAAAAAAATACCATGCCTTTATACCAAAATCAAACGCTAAAAATTTACAACTCACTTTCCGGAGAAAAGGAAACCTTTAAGGCAATTCATGAAGGTAATATCGGCATGTACGTTTGCGGTCCGACGGTCTATAGCAATGTACACCTCGGTAATGTGAGAACGTTCATGTCTTTTGATGTTATTTTCCGTTATCTTTTGCATCTGGGTTATAAAGTTCGATACGTTCGAAATATTACCGATGTTGGTCATATCGTTGATGATGTTGACGAAGGTGAAGACAAAATCGCAAAAAAAGCACGCGTTGAGCAACTCGAACCCATGGAAGTGGTGCAACAATACACAGTCGATTTTCACGATATTCTTCGAGAATTTAATTTCCTTCCACCCAGCATCGAACCAACGGCAACCGGGCATATCATCGAACAAATCGAAATTGTCAAAAAAATCATCGAATCCGGCATCGGTTACGAATCGAATGGCTCTGTTTACTTTGACGTCGTAAAATTTAATCAGACCAATCATTACGGAAAACTCAGCGGAAGAAATATTGAGGATATGTTAGCCAACACCAGAGATTTGGACGGGCAATCTGACAAGAGAAATTCACAGGATTTTGCACTTTGGAAAAGAGCAGAACCGCAACATATCATGCGTTGGCCTTCACCTTGGGGCGACGGCTTTCCGGGCTGGCATCTCGAATGTACTGCTATGAGCACCAAATATCTCGGTAATCAATTTGACATTCACGGCGGCGGTATGGATTTAAAATTTCCACACCACGAATGCGAAATTGCCCAAAATGAAGCTTGCACCGGACATGCTCCTGTCAATTACTGGATGCATGCCAATATGCTGACCTTAAACGGGAAGAAAATGGCAAAATCAACGGGCAACAATATACTACCGCGAGAAATTCTCACCGGTGAAAGTCCATTTCTAAGCAAAGCATTCTCACCCAGTGTCGCGCGTTTCTTCATGCTACAAGCACATTACAGAAGTATACTCGATTTTTCTGACGAAGCTATAGTTGCTGCTGAAAAAGGTTATAATCGCCTCATGGAAGCGATGGTTGTTTTGACAGAAATTAAACCTGGAAACAGCTCGTCTATTGATATCAACAGTTGGAAAAACGCATGTTATGATGCAATGAATGACGACTTCAACACGCCCATTCTTATCGCTCAACTATTCGAAGGTGTTCGCTTTATCAATGTATTAAATGATGGTACAGCATCGATTACAACTGGTGATTTGGAACTCTTTAGTAAACTTATGAACGCATTTGTTTTTGACGTACTTGGATTGGTTAATGAAAAAGAAACTGGTTCAAACACGAAAAAATTGGAAGGCGTAATAGAAATGTTGATTGACATGCGAAATGACGCTCGTACTAATAAAAACTTTGCACTTTCTGATCAAATACGAGATCAGTTGGCGGCAATCGGTATTCAATTGAAAGACGGTAAAGACGGCACTAGCTTTAGTTTATAAGAATAGTTTTCGGTTGTCGGTAAACTGCTATCAGTAACCGACAACAGACAACTAACAATCGACAACAGACAACTAACAAACAATGCTTTCCAAAATCGTACAATTTCCATTTATTTTTCTCATACGATTTTACCAAGTCGCTATTTCGCCCTTCACTCCTGCAACCTGCAGATTTGAACCGACTTGCTCGCATTACGCACTTGAAGCCATCAAGACACATGGCATTTTCAGAGGAAGTTGGCTATCAGTGAAAAGAATAAGTCGCTGCCATCCGTGGGGAAAAAGTGGCTATGATCCTGTGCCGAAGAAATAACATCCTCCAAAGATTACAGCATTTTTCTGCAGACTCTATCAAAAATATTTACTTTTACGAAAAATATTAAACCCCAAGTATTATGGCTGCACCTTTATCAATCGTTTGGAATCCAACTGAAGGAATCGACTTAGGTTTTTTTGTCATTCGCTATTACAGCCTCATGTTTGTTATTGCTTTCGGATTAGGATGGTATATCATGAAACATATATTTACTCGTGAGAATGAGTCATTAGAAAAACTGGACTCACTTTTTATTTGGACAGTTCTCGCTACTTTGCTAGGCGCCAGATTGGGACACGTTTTCTTTTATGATTGGGAATATTACAGCAACCACTTGTCTGAAATCTTACTGCCATTCCGATTTGATCCTGTATTCGAATTTACAGGTTTTCAGGGATTAGCCAGCCACGGCGCAGCAATTGCCATCATCATTGCAATGTATTTTTTCAGCAAAAACGTCATGCAAAAACCACTTTTGTGGGTGCTTGACCGCGTGGTGATTCCGGTGGCAAGCGGTGCCATTTTTGTCAGAATAGGCAATTTTTTTAATTCAGAAATCGTAGGAAAAGAAACCGATTCATCCTTCGGAGTGCAATTTGTAAGAGATCACTTTTCCGCAAGAGATGCAATGACACGAACTCAAATCGCTGACATTAAAGAAGCATATCACGCCATCGTTACTGACCCAAAATTTATCAAAGTTCTGGAGGAAGTTCCCGCCAAACATCCGGCACAATTATACGAGGCGATTTCCTATGTATTTGTATTTGCGGTATTGTTTTTTCTGTATTGGAAAACCGATGCTCGTGAGCGCGTTGGACTCTTATTCGGGTTGTTTTTGATCATGCTGTGGTCGGTTCGATTTGTCGTAGAGTACGTAAAAGAAAGTCAAGGTGGGATCGAAGAATATCTCGGACTGTTTTCTACGGGACAGTGGTTGAGCATTCCTTTTATTTTGGTTGGACTCTACTTTGTCTTTACTGCTGAAAAACCGATCGAAGAAATTTAAACTGATCTCATACAAAAAAGACAAGCCATCGAATATTTCGGTGGTTTTTTTTGAGCTATTTGCTCGCGCCTCTTCGCTCTTTTAGGAGCTACTTCCTGCTCTCCACGATATCTTTTGCGCCAACCAAACTAGAGTGCCAAACCTAAATATTTCAGGCGCAAAAGGATGCTGTTCCGATCAGGGCTAGAGACGACCATTTTACATTCAAATTCAGACTACTCCAGACCTTACTGTAAGCTCATTTGAATAATCAAAAACCAGAACAACCGTATACAACATGCAACCGTTGGCTGCCGGAAAGTCAAAGAATTGATCCATACACAAAAACAAAAAACCCGATATTACTATCGGGTTTTTTATATTAAATCATGACTTGTAATTAAGCCTTGTTGTGCTCCTCTTCTATTCTTTCGTGTTCTTTCTTAGAAATAGTATCAACCAATACTGGTGTCGCAATAAATAACGAAGAGTATGTTCCTACGACAATACCAATCAACATCGCAAAGATAAATCCTCGTATAGACTCACCTCCAAATACGAACATGATCAACAATACCAAAATCATCGTCAATGACGTATTGATGGTTCTTGACATTGTAGAATTAATCGATTGGTTTACAATATCGTTGAAGTTTCCTTTCGCTTTTCCTGCTAGATATTCTCTAACTCGGTCAAATACGATTACGGTATCATTCATAGAATATCCAATAACCGTAAGAATCGCTGCAATAAAGTGCTGATCGATTTCCATTCCGAATGGCATGTATTTCCATAACAAAGAATAAATTCCAAGAACGAAAATAACGTCGTGCGCTACTGCAGCAATCGCACCCAAACTGTACTGCCATTTTCTGAAACTGATTACTAAGTACAATCCAACAATTAACATCGCACCCAATACTGCCCAATATGAATTGGTCTTAATATCATCTGCCACTGTTGGTCCGACTTTAGAAGCTTGTAATATTCCGTATTGTTTGCCTTCATAACTGTTCACAAACTTTTCGTAAGTCATGTCAGCATTGAAATGTTTCTTCAAATTATCATACAATATTTGATTGACAGCCATATCAGCTTCTGAACCAGCTTCGTCAACTTTGTATTTAGTAGTAATCTTCAACTGATTGTCTTTTCCAAACACTTTTGCCTCTGCACTACCGTCGAAAACTTTGATCAATTCGCTACGAACTTCTTCTGCAGAAACCGGCTTCTCAAATCGCACCTGGAATGTTCTTCCACCTTTGAAGTCAACACCATAATTCAATCCGTGAGTAGCTAATGAAATCACGCTTACAATACAAACAACCAAAGAGAAAATATAAGTGAACTTTTTTACTCCAAGGAAATCAAAATGGAAATTAGTAAAGAAGTTCTTTGAGAACCCGGTAACGAAAGTCAACTTGTTTCCTTTATTCACGCTCCAATCCAACAGGATTCTTGAAATAAAAATAGAAGTAAATAATGAGGTAGCGATACCGATTAACAAAGTGGTGGCAAAACCTTGAATTGGACCAGTTCCAAAAATTAATAATACAGCACCGGTAAGTACGTGTGTAACGTTAGCATCAACGATAGAACGCATCGCACCTTTCCATCCGAAAGAAGCTTTGATTGCATCTTCAATACTTTTGCCGGCCCGCAATTCTTCCTTGGCCCTTTCATAAATAATGATATTGGCGTCAACTGCCGTACCCATAGTCAATACGATACCGGCTATACCTGGCAAGGTCAAAACAGCTCCCAAACTCGCTAATATTCCAAACAAGAACAATAGGTTGATTGCCAATGCTACGTTTGCAAACCATCCTGCTCTTCCGTAGTAAACAATCATCCAAAGTGATACAAGCAATAGACCAATAATAGCAGAGGTTGTTCCGTTATCAATAGCCTCTTGTCCCAATGATGGCCCTACTACTTCAGACTGCACAATTTCAGCAGCTGCAGGTAATTTACCGGCTCTTAAGACGTTAGCTAAATCCTTGGTTTCAGTTACATCAAAAACACCTGAAATTTCTGAACGACCGCCAGATATAGGTCCGCTGGAAACACCCGGAGCGGAATACACAATATCATCCAATACGATAGCGATAAATCCTTTTGTATTATAAGCTTTACCGGTAAGTTCTTCCCATGATTTCGCACCGGCACCATTCATTTGCATCGTAACCGATGGCTTACCTAACTGGTCAAACGAATCACGCGCATCAGTAACAACACCGCCGCTCATCGCCGCTTGATTGTCTCTGTTGCCTTTTAGCGCATACAATCCAACCGTGCTGATTGGCTTTTTGGTTTTTTCATCTATTTCTGTAGAAGGCTTACCCCAAACGAATTTGGCGAATCTTTTGTCTGCCGGCAACAAAGCTTTGATATCCGGACGCTTCAAATAACTAT
>CANHBE010000089.1 GCA_947458575.1 Flavobacteriaceae bacterium
CTGGTGGTAAGCCTGTAAAAAAGCCTGTTGTGCTGTTGAGTGGGGGAATTGGACCGGATAGCGTGTAGTTTGTGTAAACACCACTTCCACCTATACCGTAACCGAATATAGTTCCGTCATTAGCATTGATACAGCTAAGATTTGTGATTGAATAGGTTAGTGATAAAGGGACTGGCGCTTCAATCAATGACAAATCATCCAAGGCAAAATCATTCCCAGCTCCTCCTCCATTGGTTTGAGTATCTGTTATCCAGATCTGAGCGTTATTTGTAGTTGCTGTCCATCTGTAGGTTACTTGAACCCACAAAGAAGGGTTTCCTATTGGGCAGACAGTTGGTCCAGAAACCAGTATAGGTGTCGAGGTTGTTCCATTAGTATTTACCGCAATTATAGCCGAATTGCTGGCTGTATTGGTTCCTGAAATAGAACGAATCCAATAGCTAAATAAGTAAGTACGTCCTGAAACAACGCCGATAGTTGAGCCGTTGGTTAATTCCCAAACTTTATCTCCACCATTGCCCGAGCCATCAACTACCATCATCTTTCCACTTCCTGTTGTATGATCTCCATTTGGTGCGCTTAAATTTGAATAAACGCTATTCATTGTAAACGGATTTGAAATGATATTGTAATTTCTAGGCACACTACTTCCAGCCGTGGTCGGCAGAAAATAATCAGTTTGAAATCCAGTTAATGGAACTGAAGCTTCAAAATTGCCATTTAGCAACAAATTCTGCGCAGACAAATTTGAAATCGCTAGCGAAAATATCCATAAAAAGTATAAATTCTGCAGTCTTAGAATCATCGGTTTCCTTTTAGATTTGGTAAGAAAATTAAGTGCACAAGATAATGAATGTTGACAAAAATATAAAATATGAACGCTTAAAATCTCTAAAAAAAAACTCTGAACTCGGAACTCTTTTCTCAATAATTTTTAGTGTCAGTACTTTAATAGTTTTAGCAACGCAATTTCAAACCTTTCTTTCGGCAAGTATTGATCCTCAAGTGCTTTGGTAAATGGAATTGGACTTTCTAGACTGGCAACACGTTTTACAGGACCGTCCAAGTACTCAAAACAATCTTCCATGATCATCGCTGAAATATCACTGGCAATTCCACCAAACATAGTGTCTTCCTGTAGAATAATTGCTTTACTTGTCTTCTTTACTGAAGCATACACAGTATTCTTGTCAAAAGGCTGCAATGTTCTCAAATCAATTAAGTCAGCGCTTATTTCCGGATTTTTCTCAAGTGTCTCAATCGCCCAATGCACTGCCGCTCCGAATGCAATAATAGTGATGTCATTGCCTTCTCGCAGAACAGAAGCTTGTCCAAATGGTAAGGTATAATAATCTTTCGGCACCTCCTGATAAACGCTACGGTACAGCAATTTGTGCTCAAAAAACAAAACAGGATTTGGATCATTGATTGCCGTCGCCAAAAGGCCCTTTGCATCATATGGAAAAGCAGGATATACTACTTTCAGTCCGGGCGTTTTCGTAAACCATGCTTCATTAGTTTGTGAGTGAAATGGTCCAGCTTGTGTCCCACCACCGCAGGGCATTCGTACCACCACATCGGCTTTCTCCTGCCAACGATAATGCACTTTTGCCAAATAATTTACAATTGGATTAAAACCCGTCGATACAAAGTCAGCGAACTGCATTTCAACTATCGCCTTATAACCATTAATAGACAAACCCATTCCCGCAGAAACAACAGCACTCTCACAAATTGGCGTATTGATTACTCGTTCTTTTCCAAATTGTTGAACAAATCCGTCAGTAATCTTGAATGCACCGCCGTATTCGGCGATATCTTGTCCCATGATGACTAAGTTATCATTACGTTCCATCGATTGTCTCAATCCCTGCGAAACAGCATCGATAAATCGAATATTTTCTGTTTCATTTCCGGGCTTAATATCTTCAAAATCATACGGTTTGTAAACATCATTTAATTCCTCATCGTAATTGGCTTCTATCTCAGCCTCTGCGTTTGCAATCGCAAGATGATCATCAATCTCTTTTCGAATTTCTTCCCTCCACATTTCGTCTTGCTGCGGGGAAAGTATATTTTGTTTGATTAAATATCGTTGGTAGGTATTCACGGGATCCTTCTCAGCCCACAGATCCATCAATTCTTGAGGAACATACTTAGTTCCACTCGCCTCTTCATGCCCTCTCATCCTGAATGTCTTAAATTCGAGCAAGACAGGTCTAGGATTTACTTTCATGGAGGCTACAATTTCCTCTAATTCAATAAAAACTTCTAAGATGTTATTCCCATCAATGATATGACTTTCCATCCCATACCCAATACCTTTGTCTGCCAAATTTTCGCATCTATATTGTTCGTTCGTTGGTGTTGAAAGACCATAGCCGTTGTTTTCGATCACGAATAATACAGGCAAATCCCAAACTGACGCAATATTGAGCGCTTCGTGAAAATCTCCTTCACTGGTCGCGCCTTCACCCGTAAAAACTGCGGTAACTTCTCCGTTTTTCTTCAACTTGTTCGCAAGTGCAATGCCATCTGCAACCCCAAGTTGAGGACCTAAATGAGAAATCATCCCGATAATCTTATATTCTTGTGTTCCGAAGTGGAAACTGCGATCTCGTCCTTTGGTAAATCCGCTAGCTTTTCCCTGCCATTGCGAAAAAAGACGGTGTAATGGAATATCACGACTGGTAAAAACACCTAAATTTCGATGCATCGGCAGTATATATTCATCTTTATCTAATACCGCAGTAATTCCAACTGAAATTGCTTCTTGTCCAATACCGGAAAACCATTTTGATACTTTTCCCTGACGGATTAGAATCAACATTTTTTCCTCAATTAATCGAGGCTTTAAAAGTCTTCGATATAGTTCTAATAATTTCTCGTCAGTTAGGTGTTTTCTTTCAAAATTCATTGCCGATAATATGTAGGTTTGCTTAAGACTCCCCAAAAGTATAAAAAAATAACAGAATCTACTTCGATTGATATTTTTTTTGGGTTGTTGATAACTTTTGAAATTTACTATTAGTTTTATTATTTACATTTGTGTTCTCAAGGGCTGACAGCCTTTTAGTTATTAACAAAAAAATTTTAGTATGCAAAACATTCCAAGTGTTGACTTGCGTGATTTCCTATCGGGTGACCCGAAACGTAAACAAAAATTTGTAAATGAAATCGGTAGTGCTTTTGAAGATATTGGCTTTGTAGCACTTAAAGGTCATTTTCTAGATGACCAATTAGTTGAAGAATTGTATCAAGAAATCAGGAATTTCTTTGCGCTTCCTTTGGAAACTAAATACAGTTATGAAATTCCGGGCATTGGTGGACAAAGAGGGTATGTGTCTTTTGGAAAAGAACATGCCAAAGGAAGAAAGGAAGGAGATTTGAAAGAGTTTTGGCATTTTGGACAGTACGTTGATCAAGATTCAAAGTATGCGTCAGAATATCCGCAGAATGTTGAAGTAAAAGAGTTACCTCGTTTCAATGAAGCCGGAAAAGAAGCATACAAAATGCTCGAGAAAACGGGAATTTATGTTTTACGAGCTTTAGCCTTGCACTTGGGTTTAGACGAATTTTACTTCGACCAATACGGTTATCAAGGAAATTCTATTTTGAGACCTATTCACTATCCTCCAATAACATCGGAACCTGAAAACGCAATACGCGCAGCTGCTCACGGTGATATTAATTTGATTACTTTGCTGATGGGAGCCCAAGGAAAAGGACTTCAAGTTCAAAACCACAACGGTGATTGGATTGATGCAATTGCTGAACCTGACGAATTAGTAATCAATGTAGGAGATATGCTCTCTCGTCACACCAACAACAAATTAAAGTCGACCATCCACCAGGTCGTTAATCCACCACGTGAATTATGGGGAACATCAAGATACTCAATTCCATTCTTCATGCATCCTATCAGTGAAATGAAATTGGATTGCCTCGAGAATTGCATCGACGAAGATCACCCAAAACTATACGACGATATCACAGCCGGAGATTTTCTAAACGAAAGATTGATTGATCTCGGTTTGATTAAAAAGTAAATTATTAATTCAAGGATAATAAAGTACGGATTTTAGAAATTCGTACTTTATTATTTTTAGGTTATTTCCAAAATGGATTTACAAGAACAACTTAAAAAGCTTTTTCCAGACCACCAACCATCGAAAGAGATTGAGCCTGAAATAAGAGACCATACTCTCTTCATACAGTCTGAGCCTATGATTTGCAAGTATGAGAAGAGAAAAGGAAAACCAATCACCATAATTGAGGGTTACACCGGTAACGACGAGGATTTTAAACTTCTGGCCAAAGAACTAAAAACCAAATTTAGCGTCGGTGGTTCTTTCAAAGATGGTTCTATCATTATTCAAGGTGATTATCGTGATAAGATCATGGAATTACTCCTCAACAAAGGATTCAAAGTAAAGCGAGTTGGTGGCTAAAATCACTAGACAAGGAATAATTAACATTGAAATAATTATTCGCCATAATGGCTATCAATCATTATTCATCATAAACTACTAATTAAATCATGATACAATCTTCAGAATTGATTCTCAACCCGGATGGTAGCGTATATCATCTTAATCTTAAACCGGAACATATTGCGCAGAATATCATCTTTGTAGGAGATCAAAACAGAGTCGAAAAAATCACTCAGTTTTTCGACAGCATTGAGTTTTCGACGCAAAAAAGAGAATTTAAAACTCAAACGGGTATCTATAAAGGCAAACGTATGACCGTGATGTCAACGGGAATTGGGCCGGACAATATTGATATTGTCATAAATGAATTAGACGCTTTGGTCAATATCGATCTTGAAACAAGAAAACCAAAGGAAGAACTCACGTCGCTCAACATTATCAGAATTGGAACTTCGGGCTCTTTGCAAGCTGATATTCCTGTTGACAGTTTTGTTATGTCCATATTTGGATTAGGTTTAGATAATATGCTTCGCTCCTATCTGATAGATGAAATCTCGAATCAAAATATTGAAAACGAATTTATAACACACACCAATTGGGATGCAAGGAAAGGCCGACCGTATGTGATTGCCTGTAGCGAATCATTGCAAAGAATTATCAAGAGTCCACAAATGCATGAGGGCATAACCGCGACAGCCGGAGGTTTTTATGGCCCACAAGGTCGAATTTTACGTTTGAATATTCAAGATGAAAATCTCAATAGCAAAATGGATAACTTCACAACAAACAACACGAGAATCACCAATCTCGAGATGGAAACCGCGGCAATCTACGGTTTAGGAAAACTGCTCGGGCATCAATGTTTGTCTTTGAATGCGATTATAGCCAATCGGGCATCCGGCACTTTCAGCGAAGATCCATATCAAGCAGTCGACGCGCTAATTGCATACACATTAGACAAGTTAGCCAATTCGTAACAGCTGTTTTCTGCCGCTTTTTCTTACCTTTTCGAAAAGCAATGAATTGATTATGTGGGGCTGAGCATCGTAAACCAGTTTAGTACTAATAGCTATTGAATTTCAGTGTTACAACCATATTTTCTTTTATAATTATGATCACACATTTAGAAACTGATCGATTGATTTTAAGGCCATTAGTACAATCAGATAACGAAGCAATGTATGCTATGGACTCTAATCCGAATGTGCATCGTTTTTTGGGAAATGAACCGCTAACTTCTATTGATCAGGTTGATTTCTATATCAAGGCTATTCAAAAACAATATCAGCAAAATGGAATCGGTCGGTTTGCGGTTCAACTTAAAGGCAGTAATGAGATTATCGGTTGGGCCGGAATAAAATTCGTTACTGAACCGGAAAACAATCATGTTAATTATTACGATATTGGCTATCGGCTTGCAGAAGAATATTGGGGTAAAGGCTATGCATCTGAAGCTGCCCTTGCTTGGCGCGATTACGCTTTCGATGTACTTAAAGCACCTGCTATATATGCCGCTGCCCATATCGAGAATATTGCATCAGATGCCGTACTTCAAAAAATCGGTATGAAAAAAGTGGAGGTATATAAATATAATGATATTGATTGCAATTGGTATGAATTGATAAATCAGTCATTCATTTACGAAACGAAAATCTAATGAAGACATTTCATATTGCCGGCGTTCCGGAACATTTCAACTTACCTTGGCATCTTTGTTTGGAGAATCATGAATTTGAAGCTGTAGCTCTTGATGTCAAATGGACCGACGTACCGGAAGGAACCGGAAAACTTTGTCAAATGTTGCGTTCCGGTGAAACGGATATAGCGGTAATTTTGACTGAAGGGATTGTTAGAGATATTGTTGGCGGAAATCCTTCTAAAATTGTAAAGATTTATGTAGAATCGCCCTTGCTGTGGGGAATTCATGTTGCCCAAAATTCTAGATTTAAGCATATTTCCGAATTGGAAAAGGCAACTGCAGCTATTTCGAGACTGGGTTCAGGTTCACATTTGATGGCATATGTTCACGCAAAACAAAATGGATGGAACACACAAAATCTGCATTTTGAAATTGTCAATACAATAGATGGTGCAGTAAAATCGCTTAGCGCGGGGGAATCAGACTATTTTATGTGGGAACATTTCATGACCAAACCCTTGGTAGATAATCATACTTTCAGAAGATTAGGCGACTGTCCTACGCCTTGGCCTTGCTTTGTAATTGCCGTTCGCAACGACATCATACAAGATTACCCGAAAGCGATTGCGCAAATACTTCATATTATCAACAGAAAAAGTTTGCATTTTAAATCTATTCCCAACATTCAACAGATTTTAGCCTCAAGATATAATTTGAAGTTGGACGATGTTGTTGACTGGCTTTCTCAAACCCAATGGTCGCAAAGCACAGTAACAGAAGAACTTTTAGAACAGGTACAAAATCAACTTTTTGAGTTATCTCTTATTGATAAAAAGGGTACTTTTGCTGAAATCGTAAAGACAATTTAGTTTTACTATTTCGGCTTCTATGTTCAGAGCTTCACTTCATTCCGTACGAAAACTAAAGCAAAAGCTTCAGGTCGCCAAACCATGGGATACAGTGATTATTTTTGCTTTGAATATTCTGATTGCCATTCCTATTTTTATCATCATTCACCAAAACATAATTGATCCAAACTGGTATTTTCAATTGGATCGCGTGTTGCTTTTTATTGTAATTATTCTCATCATTCAATTGGTTTTGCAGATGATGAGAACGATTATTATTGTGTGTATCGGACTTTACTTCATTGCCTTAGTAGTTGGGACATTTTCCGGAAAATATGGATTCAAAAGCGTATTCGAAGATTATCGCTATATGATTTATAGTATGAATGACAGTCCAAATCCGCAGGATATAATAGTTTCAAAATTGCTTCCATTTCCTAACAAGTCAAAGATTATTGATGCCATTGAATATGAAAACCCAAGAATTCGGGATTTTGCCTTAATGGCCACCAATAAAGAATTCAAAGATGTGAGAGGCTATTCGAATTATCGAACTATTATCCAGTGTTTTGCTATTTTCAAAGAAATTAATTCTCGCTGGAATTACGTGAACGATCCGAAAGGAAGAGACTATATTGCAAGCGCCACAGAGTCGTTGAAATATCTTTCAGGTGATTGCGACGATCATTCTATTTTAATGGCTGCGTGTGTCAAATCGATTGGCGGAACTCCACGACTTATCCATACGGGCGGTCACATTTACCCCGAAATCCTTATTGGAAAAAAAGCAGATTTGGAAATTGTAAATTTTTTAATCAAAAAAGTTCTTTTTGTAAATGAAAGCAAAGGAAAAACCATTCATTATCATATAGACGAACGTGGTCAAATATGGCTCAATCTTGATTATACGGCTACCTATCCCGGCGGCCCATTTATGTCTGAAGAAATTTTGGGAGCATTGACTTTCAACTAGATTTCAATTTGACGTCAATATTGTTTTCCTTTTTATACCTTAGCGACTTAATCCAATTCCCAAGATGAATAAGTTATTGCTATTTATGTTTTTAAGTTTTCAGTTGTTGCAAGCTCAGGAGAAGGACACAATTTCCCCACTTTTACAAAGAAAGAACGAAATTCGAGTTGATGTTTTGTCCACAGCACTTACACGATTCAATCTAACGTACGAGCGATTTTTAAATTCGCATTTTTCCATCGGTATTTCAGGAATTTACTCAGGAAATAAGAAACTTCAGGATGACTTTGATGAAGGAAACATCAATAATTTTACAAAATATGAAGTGATTCCATTCGTCCGCTACAACCTTTCACAAGGTCAGCGAAGTTTTTACTTTGCGGAAGTTTTTACCAATATCAATGGTGGAGATTTTAGAGAAATCGTACTGTTGACCGATGCCACAAATATCAGCTACTATGCGATTGACAAAAGCAAATTTAATGATATTGCTTTAGGTGCATCTATTGGATATAAATATTATATCAAGGATCAAATCGGAATAGAGTTTCTTGTTGGTTTTGGAAAAAATTTATTCAATCAAGATAAGAGCTCAGATACCATGTCCCGAGTGGGTTTAGGCGTAAGTTATAGATTCTAAAAATATCATATGAAAACAATAAAATACATGTTTTTTGCGGCGATGGCTACAATTTTAATGGCTGCAGATTGTTCGAATAAAGACAGCGAATTCTATAATGATGTTTTTGTGACAACACCAGTTCAGTTTGAAGTCAATGCTGCTAGTCAATCAGTAGAAATTTTGACTTCTATACCTCGTGTATTAACTGTTTCAAGTTTGTCAAATCCGCTGGATATATATCGAACAACCGGTGGAGCAACTGAACTATTTTTTTCCTATGAATTGGAAAAGCAAGGTACGAATGAGACTTGGGAATTTGTTGAGTTTACCGCATCCAATATAGCTCAGGTCACCGGAAGATCAGATTTTGGTTCATTCGTCGTAGGCGCTGCGGTTTACAATGATATCGCAAAAACGTACGAGTATGAAGCTGTCATTCAAGGACTCGCGCCGGGAACTTATCGCATGAGTTTCGGTTATAACAGTTCATTAACCAATTTAATAGAATTTCGATCAAATAGCATCAATAATAATTTGTTTTTGAATCTGAATTCACCTGTACCTTTTCTGAACAGTGATGGTTATCATATTTTCACCATTAATTAGGTAACCATACAATCGGTTTTTTATTTGCAGAAATGAGAAAGTCATTCGTTTGACTAAAGTGCTTGTTGCCAAACCACTTTCCTTGGTTTGCGCTAAGCGGCGATGGATGTCCGGCGCATAAGACCAAATGTCGGCTTCTGTCAATTTTGATTCCTTTTTTCTGTGCAAAACTTCCCCAAAGCAAAAATACAAGGTCCTTTTTTTCTTCCGCTATTTTCTCAATCAAAGCATCGGTAAATTTATGCCAATGCAAATCTTTATGGCTGTTTGGTTTGTCCTTCCGAACGGTTAAGGTGCAATTTAGTAACAGTATACCTTGTTGTGCCCAATACTCCAAATTTCCCGAGGCAGGTTGGAAAATATGGTCTAAATCAGAA
>CANHBE010000090.1 GCA_947458575.1 Flavobacteriaceae bacterium
ATCGTCAATTCAGAGCTGATAAACTGTTAGGATTTCAATGGATTCCCAACACCAATCAGTACATTTTCTATGGAGAAAGTGGGAAGAAGTTAATGACAGCAACTGCAACTAATGCAACAGCTTCAGAATTAGTGACACTTTCAGATTTCAACAAGGCATTGGGCACAGAGCTGAAGTCTTTTATCGGAATTGAATGCAAGAATTCGACTACGCTATTGATTTCAAATGGAACAAAGTTTTACGAGTATAATTTGACTTCTAAAGGCGGTAAACTTACTGCGGAATTATCGGAGACAGCCGAAAACCAGGCTTTCGATAATGCAAAACAAAATATCGCTTTTACTGAAAAGAATAATCTCTACTACCTCAATCAAAATGGTGAGAAAATAGCAGTCACAAACGATTCAAATGAAGGAATTGTGTCTGGACAAAGCATCGCTAGAAATGAGTTTGGAATCAACAATGGTATTTTTTGGTCGCCTAAAAACAATCTTTTGGCATTTTATCAAAAAGACCAATCAGAAGTTGCTGATTATCCACTATTGGATATCAACGAAACTCCAGGGAAATTAGAGAGTATCAAATACCCGATGATTGGACAAAAAAGTGAAAAACCTCGTGTTGGTATCTACAACTTAGCGACAAAAAAAACTGTCTTTATTGCTCCTAGAGGAAATGTCGACGACTATTTGACCAATCTTGCGTGGACACCTGATGAGAAGTTTGTCCTTATTGCGGAACTGAATAGAGGTCAAAATGATATGTCTCTAAACGTATACGATGCACAAACCGGAGCGTATATAAGAACAATTTTTAATGAGAAAAATTCGCGTTGGGTGGAACCTGAACATGCCGCTTACTTCCCTAATCCGAAATCAAACAACTTCATTTGGTTTAGTGAAAAAGACGGATATCACAATTTATACTACTACAGTATTGATGGGAAATTAATCAAGCAACTCACCAATAACAATTTCCCCGCTCGAGAAATTTTGGGAAGCAATGCAGCCGGAACGGAAATATATTTTTCGTCTCCAGGTGAAACAGGAATCAATATGTTGGCTTACAAAGTCGATTTGAAAGGTAAACAAACTTTAATCACAAAAGACTTGGGAGTGCACACTGTTGCAATTAGTACTGACGGAAATTGGATTTTTGATGAATTTTCAAACCACACAACACCATCCAAATCGGTGCTATACGACAAAAATTTAAAGCCAAAAACGATTTTAGAAAGCAAAAACAAATACGATGGTTATGAAATAGGTACGGCGGAAATTAAAACGATAAAAGCTGCCGATGGAACCACCGATTTGGTCACCCGACTCATTAAACCCAGCAACTTTGATCCGAACAAAAAATATCCTGTGATGATCTATGTTTATGGTGGTCCTCATGCCCAAATGATCACCAACTCTTTCCTTGATGGTGCAAATCTATGGATGTATTGGATGGCAGAACAAGGATATTTAGTTTTCACTTTAGATAATCGCGGTTCGGATAATCGCGGATTTGCCTTCGAAAGTGTAATTCATCGCAGATTGGGCGTTAATGAAATGGACGATCAAATGAAAGGCGTTGAGTATCTCAAGTCCCTACCATACGTAGATGGCAATCGTTTGGCTGTTCATGGCTGGAGTTTCGGTGGATTTATGACGACTTCTTTGATGCTGCGAAAACCGGAAGTATTTAAGGTTGGTGTTGCCGGTGGACCCGTAACTGATTGGAAATTATACGAAGTGATGTACGGCGAAAGATATATGGATACACCCGCCGAAAATCAAAAAGGTTTTGACGAATCATCTACATTAAATTATGTAAAGGACTTAAAAGGCAAACTACTTTTGATTCACGGCACTAGTGATGATGTTGTGGTTATGCAACATAACTTTGCTTTGGTGAAAAAATTTGTTGAAGCAGGAAAGCAAGTTGACTTCTTTCCATATCCTATGCACAAACATAATGTGGGCGGTAAAGATCGAGTGCATCTGATGACTAAAGTTTTGAATTATATTATCGATTACAACAAATAAGAAGCTTAGTTGATTGATTTTCTAAAATGTTTATCTACGAAAAGAACAAACTAGCCTTGAAAATATAACGAAGTCTTTAAGCGAAAGAAAAACGGCTCGATACCATGAAACCATTACTGAAAAGAATAATTATTGCCAGTAAATTTCTTAAAAGAGACCAAGGACCTTCGTCTAAAAAAAATTATTCCGATTTTGAACTGGCAAAAGGTTATCGGAAACTTGTAATCACTTTAAAAAGAGAACTTAAGGACTTCGTTCTGATTATCATTGGCATTTTTTCGGCATCATTTGGCTTAAAAGGTTTTCTATTGACCAATCACTTTATTGATGGCGGAGCAACCGGAATTTCATTGTTGATTTCTGAATTGACTGAAATTCCGCTTTACGTTCTGATTATTTGTGTCAATTTCCCATTTATCGTTATGGCTTCCAATATGATGGGAAGAAAATTTGCTGTCAAAACGGCTATTGCTATTGCTGGACTTTCACTTGTACTAGCCAAAATTAGTTTTCCCAATGTGACCGATGACAATTTGTTAGTTGCAGTTTTTGGCGGCTTTTTTCTTGGTGCAGGAATCGGCTTTGCCATACGTGGAAGTGCAGTTATTGACGGAACCGAAGTCTTGGCCATATACCTGAGTCGCAAGTTTGGAACAACAATTGGCGACATAATTATAGCCATCAATGCGCTTATTTTTGGGGCAGCTGCTTACTTTCTCGGAATCGAAATCGCGCTTTACTCTATGATTACCTATCTGGCTGCATCAAAGACTCTAGATTTTATCGTAGAAGGTATTGAAGAATATATTGGTGTAACCATAATATCTTCACGAAGCGAAGAAATGCGAGAAATGATTACAAACGTTATGGGACGAGGCGTAACCATTTACAGTGGAAAAAGAGGCTATGGAAAACGCGGTGAAACGAAAGAAACTGAAATTGTCTTTACGGTGGTTACCAGACTTGAACTTGGTAAACTCAATACCGAAATTGAAAAAATCGAACCGACAGCTTTTGTAGTAATGAACAGTGTTAAGGACACCAAAGGAGGCATGATCAAAAAACGTCCGTTGAAGCATTGAAGCCTTGCGCACAGATAAGGCGGTTTAGTTAATAGTGCAGACTACAAAACCTGGATGAACTTCCTTACATTTTAGTTTGTCATTTCGACTGAGGAAAAATAGCATGAAATGAAATAAGTTTTCGGGATTTCCTTAATGCAAATTTCAACTGTAATTAGGCATAACTTTCGACTAATATCTGCATGCTGTTCGATTGTTTTTTTGCAGCGCAACGAAGCAAAATATATCGAGAACCTTTTCTAAAAACACTTCTCGATACAATTTAAAGACAGCTTATCGCAGTTTTTAAAATCACTCGAAGTGACGACGTTTTGCTGAACGAATCTCCATTTTTATGATATCGCTCAATGTCGAGGAACTTTTTACATTAAGAGCAGTTGTATAAAACAAAGTCACATCATTGACTGCTAAGCCAAAAAAATCAATCAAACAATCCTGCTTGATTGATTTAATTATCAATTGTTTAATTATATTTACTAAGTCTTCTGTGGTTTCTTTTTAGCAGCGGGAAACAAAACGTTGTTGAGTATCAATCTGAATCCGGGCGAATTCGGATGCAAGTCCAAAAGCGTCGGCTCATCTCCAACGCGGTGTTGATAATCCTCCGGATCATGTCCACCATAAAAAGTAAAAAATCCTTTGCCTCGCTGACTGTGAATGTAGCGCGCTTCATCATTCAATTCGCATTTTCCTAAGACCAACACACTCGACTTGAGTAACTCCGAATCAAATGCAGTTGTCTGTCCCATAAAGCCTTTGACTAATTGCGTATGATTTTGACAAAGCATACTGGGAATCACATCCCACTTGGCTGAAAAATCCATTAGCGTGAAATAATCTTTTTCAAATGGAATTTTTCGTTTTTCCGTCATATCAATATCTGAAAACTCGTAATGCTCTGGTTTGCGATCTAAAATAAAATTCTTAAATGCAAAGGTTCTGGAATAATCGATTCGGGATTGGTAATTTCCTTCACTAGAATCACCATCAAACATGGGTTCACAAATATCAACACCTTCTGCGGCAAGTGCTATATCAAAACTATCTGTGGCTGAGCACATCGCAAACATAAACCCGCCGCCAATCACAAAATCTCTAATCTTTTTTGCTACTGCCAATTTTTCTTCTGAGACTTTGGCATAACCTAACTTTGCCGCTAATGCTTCAGATTCTTTTTTCTGTTCGATATACCAAGGTGCGTTTCTGTACTGACCGAAAAACTTCCCATACTGACCGGTGAAATCCTCGTGATGCAAGTGCAACCAATCATATAAGAGGAGTTGATCGCTCAGAACCTCTTCATCGTAAACCGGCGTAAAAGGAATTTCAGCATAGGTCAAAACCATCGTTACAGCATCATCCCAGGGTTGTTTACCCTTCGGTGTATACACGGCAACTTTCGGTGCCTTTTCTAGAACGACGGTTTCCATATTTTGAGATGGACTCGAAATATCATCTAGAATTTGATTGGCCTCCGCATCGGCAAGCACTTCATAGCTTACACCGCGAATCTGACATTCCTTCCTGATTTCTTCTGCGTCGGGCAATAAAAAAGAACCACCTCTATAATTGAGCAACCAACTGGCTTTATATTGCTTATTAAGACACCAATAGGTAATTCCGTATGCTTTCAGGTGATTTTTTTGGGTGCTTTCATCCATGGGTAACAGTATAAAACTGGACCTACCAATGAAAAAAGTAAACAAAAGGATAAGACAGAAAGATGGTTTCAAAACAAAAATATTTTGCAATCAAGTTAGGTCAAGATGCAAGCCAAAGATAAAATAATAAATGTAAAGAAAAGTATAAAATAATCCCTGTAAAATGAGCTTTAAGTATTAAAAGGGAACATCACTATCGTCGTCCGTATTTATTGCACTGCCAAAAGCTTCGTTCGGCGACGGTAACGATTTCGGCATAAACGGATTATCATCGTGATTCATCTTCGAGGGCAGGTCGTCATAGGCTCCACCATATTCGTCTAGATTGTCAAATTTACCAAGGTTACCGATAAATTTCAAACGAATATTCTCTAGTGAGCCATTACGATGTTTCGCAATAATAAATTCTGCTTGACCTTGTGTTGGGGTTCTTTCTTCATCGTCCCATTCATCGATCTTATAGTATTCAGGTCTGTAAATAAAAGATACAATATCGGCATCTTGTTCGATAGCTCCAGATTCACGGAGGTCGGAAAGCAAAGGTCTTTTGCTCGAGCCACGCGTTTCAACCGCACGAGACAGCTGAGATAATGCAATAACCGGAACGCTCAATTCTTTGGCTAGTGCTTTTAGATTTCGAGAAATGGTAGAGATTTCCTGCTCTCGATTGCCACCGCCTTTACCTGCAGAATTTCCTGCAGTCATCAATTGTAAGTAATCTACTATGATGAGTTTTACGCCGTGCTGAGAGGCTAATCGTCGCGATTTTGCTCTCAAATCAAAGATCGACAATGAGGGCGTATCATCAATATACAAGGGTGCTTTCTCAAGATTCTTAACCTTAATACTCAGTTGTTCCCATTCGTGTTTTTCGAGTTTACCGGTTCGCAATTTTTCAGAAGACAAACCGGTTTCCGACGAAATGAGTCTGGTGATTAACTGCACAGAGGACATCTCTAATGAGAATAGCGCTACTGGCTGCCCAAAGTCGATTGCTATATTTCTCGCCATCGACAATACGAAGGCGGTTTTTCCCATACCCGGACGCGCTGCGATGATAATGAGATCTGAAGGCTGCCAACCGGATGTCACTTTATCGAGTTTTTCAAAACCGGTTGCGATTCCGCTCAATCCCTCTTTTCCGGCGATTTCTTCAATTCTTTTCTTGGCTTGAATCACCAAGCTTTGTGCAGTTTCAGAACTTCTTTTGATATTTCCTTGCGTGACTTCGTACAATTTAGACTCGGCCTTATCCAACAAATCAAATACGTCGGTTGTTTCGTCATAGGAGTCTTCGATAATTTCGGAAGAAATCTTGATTAAGCTTCTCTGGATAAACTTCTGCAAGATAATTCTCGAGTGAAATTCTATATGGGCCGATGAAGAGATTTTCTGGGTGAGTTGAATCAAATAAAAATCCCCGCCTGCCAGCTCTAGTTTTGCGTTCTTTTTGAGCTGTGCTGACACTGTTAATAAGTCAATAGGCTGAGTATCTGTGAATAACTGAACAATGGCTTCAAAAATATGTCGGTGAGCCTCCTTATAGAATGCGTCGGGTTGCAAGATATCGATTACTTCATCAACCCCTTTTTTATCAATCATCATAGCGCCTAAAACAGCCTCTTCCAGCTCTAAAACCTGAGGCGGAAGCTTCCCTTTTTCTAGGTTGATGATGGTCGCTTTGTCTACGCGTACCGGATTAATGTTCTTGAAATTCTCCATGCTGCGAAAATAACTAATAAATGCAAAAAACGGCGGAGTACTTATTACATGACATTGTTGATAAAAACTGTTTTTCTGTTTATAACCACAAAAAAATCCGAAACTGTGGGGCTTCGGATTCTTGATTGAAATTGTAGGATTTTACTCTTTGAATTCGCCCATCCTACTGTATTTGTCCATTCTCTGCGCTACCAGTTCCTCTGTTGATAAATCTTTCAGTTCGTTAAAGGCTTTTAGAACATATTCTTTTACTGTCTTAAATGTTGTATCACGGTCATAATGAGCTCCGCCCAATGGTTCCGGAATCACATCATCTACCAATTTCTGTTTTTTCATATCGGTAGAAGTTAACTTGAGCGCTTCAGCTGCACGTTCTTTATACTCCCAACTCTTCCATAAAATAGAAGAACAAGACTCCGGTGAAATAACAGAATACCATGTGTTTTCCATCATAAGTACGCGATCTCCTACTCCAATTCCGAGTGCGCCACCTGAAGCACCTTCACCGACAATCACGGCAATAATTGGTGTTCTGAGACGGGTCATCTCAAAAATATTTCTAGCGATAGCTTCACCTTGTCCGCGTTCCTCAGCTTCTAGTCCGGGATATGCTCCGGGAGTATCGATTAAAGTTAAAACCGGTATACCAAATTTTTCTGCCATTTTCATCAGACGCAATGCTTTGCGATAGCCCTCAGGATTTGCCATCCCGAAATTACGCATCTGACGGGTTTTGGTATTATAACCTTTCTGTTGACCGACGATCATAAACGACTGCTCGCCAATTTTACCCAAGCCGCCAATCATGGCTTTATCATCTTTAAAACTTCGATCGCCAAAAAGTTCAAGAAAAGTATCACCGCATAAAGCGCGCACATGATCCATAGTATAAGGACGATTCGGATGACGTGACAATTGAACACGCTGCCAAGCGGTTAGGTTCTTATAAATCGACTTTTTGGTTTCTTCTAATTTCTTTTCAATCTGCTTGCACGTGGAAGAAACATCTACATTGGACTCTGCACCTATAATTTGGCATTTATCTAATTGATCCTCTAATTCTTTGATAGGAAGTTCAAAATCTAAATATTCCATAATGGTTTCGTAATTAAATCAAGTTAGGGGAACAAATATAAAATATTAAAATAGTAAGAAACTAAAAAATTTACGGTAAGTTGTAAACATCAGAGCACATGACAATAGCCCTGATGGCGGCGGCATCTTTTTTTAAAATACTTTCAGCGTGAAAAATACGCGTTAAAACTTAAGATTTAAACCCGTTCAAAGTTTGGAACTCTGAAAGGGTTCAGGCGACTAAATGATCCTATAATTAAGATACAGCAAGCGGCTGCAGTACTCTCCTACTCTTTCGATTGATAGTACTTTACAATTCCATTCGTAATGACGGTCACCAAAATGATTAAAGCGCCAATATAAAAATGAGGATTCATTTTTTCCTTTTCGTGGAAAACTGCCACTGCCAGCAGAATACCGTAGATAGGCTCTAGATTTATGGTCAGCATCACTGTATATGGACTCAAAAAACGCATGACTTTGACCGAGGCGATAAAGGCATAAGCGGTGCAAAATGAACTTAAGATTGCCAAGTAAAACCAATCAGTTGTACTGATCTTAAAAAAATTCTGCGTAAATCCACCGCTCAAAAACAATAAAATCGAAAAGAAAATGATACCGCCCGTGAGTTCGTAAAAGGAGATTACCGTAGGATTATAGACTTTGGCAAACTTACTATTATATACGGAGAACAATGCGGAGAGAAAAGCAGAGGTAAGCGCCAATAAAATGCCTTCCACATATTGGCTTTCAACCCTAAAAATGATGCTTAGACCAACCTCAACGATAATCCCGAAGAAAACCTCATACCATACAACTTTTCGACCAAACAAAATCGGTTCTAAGAAAGACGTAAAAAAAGCACCTGTAGACAAACACGCTAAAGTCACCGAAACATTCGAAACCTTGATGGCTTTAAAGAAAGTAAACCAATGCAAAGCGATAATCACACCCGCAAAAAGAAATTGAACGAGGAGTTTTAAGGGCACTCGCAATGGCATTTTTTGGATTGCCATATACATGGCTACGAATACGACGGCCAAAACCATTCTGTACCACACCAGAGGAAGCGCATCAAGCGAAATCAAAGCACCGAGCACTGCCGTAAAACCCCATACAAAAACAATGAGGTGCAGATGCAGATAGCTTTTGACGTTATCGCTTAGCATGGCGCAACAAGAAAAATGCGAGAGTACCAAATAACAAATTTGGCGTCCAAACAGCCAATAAAGGAGAAACACTTGACTTCTCTGCCAAAACTCCAAAGATCTTATCTAAAAAGACAAAAGAAAAAGCGAGTAAGATGCCAATGGCGAGGTTTACGCCCATCCCGCCTCTTCTTTTCATGGAAGAAACAGCAACTGCAATAATGGTCAATACAAAAGCAGAGACCGGTATGCTGTACTTTTTGTATAGTACGACCAAATACGTATTGATATTCGAAGATCCCCGTTGGCGCTCCTTTTCGATAAAAGAATTCAATTCGAATAATGAGAGTGTCTCAGCAACGTAAATGGTCGGTGTCAAATCCTCCAAGTCAAATGGGAATTTGCGGCGCACCACCTCTTTTTTCTCGATGACATCATTGAGTTCACCTACCGTCCGCTTGCAATATCCATAAAGATTATACTGTTTGCGTTTCGGATCCCACATGATGCGATTCGCCGTGATTTTATATTCGAGTTGATCGCCTTTAAACTTCTCCAATACAAAATTAAAAGCTGTCTTTGAAAGCGCGTTGAAATTACTAACGTAAATAAACTCATCGTCGCTAATCTGGCGGTAAACATCGGTATTATCTCTCATTTCCTCTCGCCCATTTCCAATCAAATACGTATAACGAAAGTTCTTGAAACCCTCGCTGGCTTTGGGAACGAGAAAAAACCCGGCAATAAGCGCGATAAATGAAACGAT
>CANHBE010000091.1 GCA_947458575.1 Flavobacteriaceae bacterium
AGCAGTGATGCTATGGTTGTTTTGCCATTTGTTCCTGTGACACCAACCAATTGGAGTTCTGAAGAAGGGTTTCCGAAATAATTTGCTGCGATAAAAGCAAGTGCTTTGTTGGTATCTTTGACCTGGATGTAAGTAATACCCGGAGCAATCTCATCCGGAAAAGTGTCACATACGATTGCCACCGCTCCTTGCTCGATTGCCTTTTTGATAAAATCATGTCCATTTGACTGTATTCCTCGAATGGCCACAAAAAGGTCATTTGATCCGATCTTTCTGGAATCGAAGTCGACGGAATGAACAGGAATATCGGTCGAGCCAATTACCGCCTCGATACTAACTTTGTACACTATTTCTCGTAAGGCAATCACGATAATTCAAGTATTATGGTTGATTTTTTATTAAAAGTTTGTCCGGGTTGGATTGACTGGGATTTAACTTTCCCAGATCCTTTTACTTTAATGTTTAACCCAAGATTTCCAAGCAGTGCAGCAGCATCCATCCCGGACATTCCTTTCACATTTGGCATGTATTGTTGTTTTTTCTGTGCTTTATCGTAATAACTCACATAGTTTTTTTCTTGAATTGGACTTTTCTTATTCAAGTCTTTTATTTCATTTGTAGATGGCGCATCGGTAAATATTTTTTGCGCAATTCTCTTAAACACAGGTCCAGCAACATCTGCCCCGTAGTAATTATTATTAGCTGTATTCGGTTCGTGTACTACAACTATGCAAGAATACTTTGGTTCTTCGGCAGGAAAATAGCCAACAAAAGTTGAAATGTAGTGTTTTTCGACACCACCGTTTTTCCCATAATTTGCTTGTGCCGTGCCGGTTTTTCCCGCCATTGAAAAATCTTTAGAGTACAGTTTTTCACCAGTGCCTCTAATTACCACATTTTTGAGAACCGCTTGCAACTTCGCTAAAGTCTCTTTAGAACAAACCTTTGGATTGATCACTTCTGTATTGAACTTCTTGACTGTTTTATTCCATTCCTTGATCTCGGATACAAACTTTGGCTTTACCATTACTCCGTTGTTTGCAACCGAATTATAGAAGGTCAATGTTTGTAAAGGCGTAATTGTAACTCCGTATCCAAATGCCATCCACGGCAATGATATGGCGCTCCACTTTTTGTCGCCCGGCTGCGGAATGAACGGAATGCCCTCTCCTTTAATTGGCAAACCAATAGGTTTATCAAGGCCAAAATCAACCAAGTGATTGATGAACTTCTCGGGCTCGTTTTTGTAACTGTTGTACACAGCTTGCACAAGCACCGTATTTGAAGAAACTTCAAAACCTTTGGCGAGAGAAATTCTGCCATAGCCTCCTTCACGCGAGTCACGTACTTTCTTACCGGAATACAAAATCGTACCTCCGTAGCTATCGAAGACAGTACTAGTATCGACCTTCTTATCTTCTAACAATGCCATCAAATCTGCTAATTTGTATGTAGAACCGGGTTCGTGAGCCTCCATAATGGCATAGTTGGTCGTTTCGAAATAGGTGCTATCGACTTTTTTACTTTGACTTTCAGGATTCTTACCTAGGTTTGAAATAGCTTTGATCGCACCAGTTTTTGTCTCCATAACTACAACACAACCGTGGTCAGCGTTATAAGCCTTTAGTTGTCGTAGAAGAGCATGGTGAGCTATGTCTTGAATATAAACATCAATAGTAGATATCACATCATACCCGTCTTGTGGATCAACTTCATTAACATCTCTGATTGGCTTCCATTGGCCTTTAGCTATTTTCTGCTTGAGCACTTTACCGTCCTTGCCATTAAGGTATTTTCGAAATGCCCATTCGATACCTTTTCCATCTTTTTGACCGTCAGGTGTTACTCGTTCATAACCTATGGTTCTCTCTGCTATTTTTCCGATTGGATGCTCTCGAACGGTTTTCTGCTCGGTGATAATTCCACCTTTGTAAGCTCCTAAGTTGAATAATGGAAAACTTTTTATCTTCATGTATTCGGTATAGCTGAGATCACGAGCCAAAAGAAAGTAACGATTGTTGTTGGCTCTGGCTTTTCGCAAATCAGAGTAAATGGTGCTTGCAGGCTTTTTCAACAAAATGCTGAGGGAATCCGAAAGTGATTTGACATTCTTATTAAAATCGTCACTTTTGGGAGCGACTGCATCAAAACGCACCGTGTACTTGGGAATCGAGGTTGCTAAAAGACTGCCGTCTGCAGAGTATACGTTTCCTTTATTGGCAGGAATAACAAAATTGCGAACTGTTCTTTCCTTTGCTAATTTTCGATAGTAATCGCCTTCGACCCATTGAATATTGGTTAATTTGACAGTAATTGCAATTGCCATGAGGAACATCGCAAAAGCAACCAGATACATACGATACGATATATATTTATCTTCTACTGCCATATTTTCTTGAAGAAACTTTTCTCCTCCTCTTTCTTTACTTTTATTTTTGTTGGTGGAACCGAGGCAGGATATATCTGTTTTGCCTCCATTTTCTCGGACACAGATGATTCCATTCTAAGCTGCATCAATTCTGAGCGACGATCTACAAATTCGGATCGCAATTCTTTTACCTCATTTGTTAGCGCAACAATTTTAAAAACCTTTTGCTCGTATCGTTGTGTATTTGCAATCATGATAATTGCAAGGGCGATCAAAAAGACAATAAACCGCCAGTTCTTTGTGGCATTTGCTTCTTCATTAATTAGGAACCGTGCCTTTAAAATGCTGTATACACCGTTTCTCATATTTACAACTTCTCTGCTATCCTTAGCTTTGCGCTCCTAGCTCTATTGTTGGTTTTGATTTCAAATTCATCAGGTACAATCAACTTACCAATCACTTTGAAAGGAACGTTATAGTTTCCGTATAGATCTCTTTCAGGTTCTCCTTCAAACATGCCGTTCTTCAGGTATCTTTTTACCAACCTATCTTCTAATGAGTGGTATGATATCACGCTCAATCTTCCGCCTACCTTCAAAATATCAAGTGCTTGTTCTAGAAATTCTCTTAGCACTTCCATTTCTTGATTGACTTCAATTCGGATGGCTTGATAGATCTGAGCTAATATTTTATTGCTCTTGTGAGGTGGTAAAAACCGCTCTAAAGCAAATTTTAACTGTTCCGTATTTTTAATCGGCCGATGTTCTCTAGCTTCAATGATAACTCTAGCCAATGCCGGTGCGTTCTTTAGCTCGCCAAACTCGAGAAAAATCCTCTTTAGATTCTCTGCATCATACTCATTGACCACGCCATAGGCACTAAGGGCATTCTTTCGACTCATTCTCATGTCCAGTTCTGCATCAAATCGAGTAGAGAATCCTCTTTCAGCGACATCAAATTGATGAGAAGAAACTCCCAAATCAGCGAGGATACCATCAACTTTTTGAACGCCATGAAATCTCAAAAACCGCTTGATATAGCGGAAGTTTTCATTAATCAACACAAATCGCTCGTCATCGATACTATTTGCCAGCGCATCTTCGTCTTGGTCAAATGCGAATAGTTTCCCATTTGAGCCCAACCTGCTTAAGATTTCCCGAGAATGACCTCCACCGCCGAATGTAACATCAACATAAACCCCATCCGGCTTGATATCTAAGCCGTCGACTGAAGATTTCAGCAATACCGGATTATGATACTCCATTATCATCATCGTTAATATTTCCCATTACATCCTCTGCTAAATCAGCAAAATCAACCACCGAATTATCTATCGCTTTTTCATAAAGCTCTTTGTCCCAAATTTCAACAATGTTAACTGCCGAGGACAACACTACATCTTTGGAGATTTGAGAAAACACCACCAAGTCTCTAGGAATTAACAAGCGGCCAAGCGCATCAATCTCCACCACTTTAACGCCTGCTGTAAATCGCCGGATGAAATCGTTGTTCTTTTTGACAAAGCGATTGAGCTTGTTAATTTTTTGCATCATAAGGTTCCACTCACTCATCGGATATAACTCCAAACAAGGCTGAAATACAGAACGCTTCAAAACAAAGCCGTCTTGAAGTGCAGCAGAGAATTGCTTCTTCAAAGGAGCCGGAATCAGCAACCTCCCTTTAGCATCGACTTTGCATTCGTATGTCCCAACAATTGAATTCAAGAAAGTGGTTTTAAAATGTTTAGAGGCAAAAATATAAAAATATAATCCACATTTTACCACAAAATACCACTTTGTTGATAAGTTTTACCACATTAGCCTTAAAAATTGATGAACTTAATTCGTTTGCAAAAAAACTACCGTTTAATAGCCGATGATTTCAATTGAAATAATTGACATTTTTGATCAAGAAAAGTGATCGGTGTAACACTGACAAGTAATTTTTAAAAAAGTACTGCTTTCTTTCATTTCATGTATAAAATCCTATATTTGTCCGTGAAAAATATTTGAAGATAGACTATGAATTCTACCCTAAAAAAAGATGGTAAATACACTTACTTTGAGGCCGGAGAGGGAACTCCCATAGTTATTCTTCACGGCTTGATGGGTGGATTGAGCAATTTTGATGGTGTAGCGAACTACTTCCCTGCCCATGGCTATAAAGTAGTTATTCCGGAACTACCCATTTACACTCAGAATATTTTGAAAACAAACGTAAAAGCCTTCGCCAAATACGTAAAGGACTTCATCACCTACAAAAATTTCGACAGGGTAATCTTATTAGGTAATTCGCTCGGTGGACACATTGCGCTGTATCACACGAAGATGTACCCGGAAAAAATGCTTGGATTAGTCATTACCGGCAGTTCAGGATTATATGAAAGTGCAATGGGTGACAGTTACCCTCGTCGAGGTGACTACGAATACATACAAAAAAAGGCAGAAGCCGTTTTTTATGATCCGAAAATAGCAACGAAAGAGATTGTTGACGAAGTCTATTCGATGGCCAATGATCGAATTAAACTGATTAAAACATTGACGATCGCAAAAAGTGCAATTCGTCACAATATGGCCAAAGATTTACCAAAGATGCATGTGCCAACTTGCATTATTTGGGGTAAGAATGACAATGTAACACCACCTGAAGTAGCGGAAGAATTTCATAAATTACTACCGCATTCCTCTCTATATTGGATCGATAAATGCGGCCATGCAGCCATGATGGAGCATCCTGACGAATTTAACGTTTTGATGCACAATTGGCTTCGAGAACAAAAGTTGTAATTTAACTACACCTGAGGCAGATTTCTTATGCCTCTTGGTTTTCTTCAGTTTTATTTACCTTTGGCAAAATTGAGATCCATCATGAAGATAACCTCAGCAGAATTTGTAATCAGCAATTCCGAAGTTTCAAAATGTCCGAAAGACCTTTTGCCTGAATACGCTTTTATTGGTCGTTCCAACGTTGGGAAATCGTCTTTGATCAATATGCTAACGAATCACAAAAATCTGGCAAAAACCTCTGGAAAACCAGGAAAGACGCAGTTGATTAATCACTTCAAAATCAACAACAACTGGTACTTGGTAGATCTTCCCGGCTATGGTTATGCCAAAGTATCAAAGAAAACAAAATCTGTTTTTCAACAATTTATAACAGACTATTTTGAAAAGCGAGAGCAGTTGGTTTGTGGATTTGTTCTAATTGACATTAGACATGAAGCTCAAAAAATCGATTTGGAATTTATGGCTTTCATGGGAGAAAGCGAAATACCGTTTTGCATCATTTTTACCAAATCGGACAAGATTGGAAGATCTAAAGTAAACGCTCAAATCTCTGCTTATACGCAGCAAATGTTACAAAACAATTGGACAGAAATGCCTCCGTATTTTGTTACATCTTCTACAGAAAACACCGGGAAAGAAGAATTACTTGCTTACATTGATGAAATCAATCAGCAACTTTTCAGGAATCAGCAGGAATTCTAAAAATCTTTGCTGTTCTTACTTATTTCAGTTCCATTTTTTCAGCGAAATAATCACAAAAATCTTTCATAGTGGCGGCCATTTTCTCATCACCTGTTGCTCGGTTGAAAGTTTCAGACATAGCCACCAATGTTTGATGAAAAAACAATTTCATTTCATCGACGGGCATTTCTTTGGTCCACAGATCAATTCGCAGCGTTTCCTTGACTTTACTGTCCCAGATGGAGAGCATCATTGCTTTTGCTTCTTCGGCTTCAACACCGCCATCTTGTGCGGTCCAAGTTAGTTTTTCCGGAACCCTATTCTCATCCAATTCGACAAGGAATTTAATTTCAGAAGTCATTGCTTTTGCCATTATTTCTTAGGTTTATATTTTGATTTTTCAAAAATTTCTTTGGCATCCTTTTTCAGAAAATCGTTAAGTGACACTTTGTTGTTTTCCATGTACGAACGAGCGATTTGCCATCCTATCCAAGTTCCAACTCTACCTGGAGATTCGTTATCAATTTCAAGATAAAATTTTGAAAAAGGTGCAGGACTGATAAAACGCGACATCAGCTTCTGATCTGAATCATAAAGCAAATTATTTTCAATAAAGTACCGCCAGATATAACTTTCATTTTCTTGACACCAAGCGAGTTGCTCTTGGCTGTATCCGATTTTATCTGCGTCTGCAAACTCGGGCAGCAAGAGATCTTTAAGATACAATTGCTTGCCATTATAAATCATTTGCGAAAGAAACGTAAGGTCGCTTGGTGGCGTAACCTTCGTTTGAGCAAAACTAGCTGCTATATCCGGTAATATCTGACTTGACGTAAAATTTTGAGTAAGGTAAGTTGGAAACTCGTAAAAGCGATGCTTACTTCCTAGGTACAATTCTAGAGAAATAATCAACATATCGCCGGTATAGATTACCTTGTTGTGGTAATCCATTTCTGATATGACAGTGTAAACTTTTGGAATTTTGGTTTGCGGAAAATAGAATATAATGTGTTTGAACAAATCTTCAATTTCAGCGGTTTTACCATCAAAATTAGCGTACTGTTTTTCAACTTCATTATATAATTCACGCCATTGTGAATGTTGCATTTTTTCCAACCATACGGCATCTTCATTCCCGGGCGGGAAGAAAAAAGGATATTCTTGCTTCAGTTTAGGTAGATCGTTTGGAGCCGTTTCGAAGAAGGCCTTTTCGAAGCGATCAACTTTAATCGTGGCCGGAATTTCTTCTACCGCTTTTTCAATTTTGCTCTTCTTATCACATGAAGCAAGTATGAAAAAACTTAAAATTAACGATAAAACAAACGTTGGTTTCATATTGTGTACGTACTTTAGCCCTGATGGTAGCGGCATCCTTTTTTTGTCGACTCCAAAAGTGCTTGAATCTCTTTTAGAGTTGACAAAAAAAGATAAAGCGCACAGCAGGAAATAGCTCCTAATAATTAATATTTTTGCAAAGATACCTTTTGGTTCAATAAAATCTAAAACATTATGTCGAAAAAAAATAGCCTTGACGTTGAAAAAGTAAATAACCATATTGTGACCTGGCTGAAGAATTATGCCCAAAACGCCAAAGTAAACGGTTTTGTTGTAGGCATCTCGGGCGGAATTGATTCGGCGGTAACATCGACGCTTTGCGCGCAAACCGGCATGCAGGTTCTCTGTATTGAAATGCCAATTCATCAGGTGCAAAATCAGGTTGATAGAGGTCGTGAGCATATAAAGCAACTCTCAGCGAAGTATGCTAACGTCAGCAGTATTGAAGTGGATTTGTCAACTGTATTTGATGACTTTAAGAAGCAAATCCCGTCTTGTGAAGATGAGCATAAGCAGCATTTAGCGTTGGCAAATTCGAGATCGCGACTGCGCATGACTACTTTGTATTATTTAGCTGGAATTCATGGACTTTTGGTGGCGGGAACAGGCAATAAAGTGGAAGACTTCGGGGTTGGATTTTACACCAAGTACGGTGATGGCGGCGTTGATTTGAGTCCGATTGCAGATCTACTGAAATCAGATGTTTATGCTTTGGGCGCCTATTTGAAAGTTCCCCAGTCGATTCTTGAAGCCTCACCTACAGACGGATTATTTGGTGATGATCGAACCGACGAAGATCAACTGGGAGCTACTTATGATGAATTGGAATCGGCAATGCTTGCGACAGAGAAAGGAGCAGTTGAATCGGATTTTGAAGGTCGTGAAAAAGAAGTGTTCGCCATATATAAGCGTTTACATGCAGCTAACCAACATAAGATGAAACCCATACCTGTTTGTACAATTCAACGAGAATAATTGTAATTTATCTAAAACATTTGAAATATTTAGTTTTTTTTAACTAAATTTATCCGTTAATTGAATGCTTATTTCATAAATAATTACCACTATGATTAAAGTTTGTTTGGCGGATAATTATCCTGTTGTGCATTTTGGAATCAAGTCTTATTTTAAGGACCATTCCGAGATAGCAGTCGTTTCAAATGTTGGAAATTTCTCTATGGTTAAAGACGTACTGTATAACAAAGAAATTGATGTATTGGTGCTGGATTTAGATTTAGATGGACTATCCAGTATTTATGAGTTGAAAGCAGTTATTAGGAATTATCCGAAAACCAAGATCATTGTTTTTAGTAGTTATTCAGAACAAATATACGCTCCAAATGCAATTAAAGCCGGAGTTGCCGGATATGTTCACAAGAGTGCGAAAATTGAAACTTTGGGAATTGCCATTATCAGAGTGTATCAAGGTCAAACAATCTTGAATGATTCAATCAAGAAAAATCTCGCTTTGATTGCCAAGCAGAACAAGAGTGAACGTTTATATCGCAAACTTTCTAATCGAGAAATTGAGGTCTTGCGTTATTTAAGCAGCGGTAAGAAAAACAATGAGATTTCTTCAATTCTGGGACTAAATGAAAAAACAATCAGCACCTATAAACTCAGATTACTGACCAAATTGAATGTTACCAATTTGGTAGACTTAGTCAATAAAGCCAAAACGCTGGAAATCGTTTAGCTATATCGCGACAAAACTCTTCCCAGTTTCTTCGAAAATGTATTGATCAGACCATTGTAATCCATGGTCATTCGCAAATATTCTTCGTTATCTGCCTGCGGGTCTTTCGAAACAGTTTGCTTGAGTTCTTCCACCAATTGACCCACGAGATACCAGCGGACGCTTAGTATTGTTTCTGAGACATATTGGGCAGTTGTGACTTCTTTTTGCTTCACAAATATATTTCTTCCTTCCCAATTGCTAAGCTCATTGAGTTCGTTTTCCATGATAATATTAGTGACTTCCTGTGCTAATTCAGGTGAAAGATTCATCAAATATTCTTCGAGATTAAAGACCTCGTTTTGTAGGAAAAACTGGATCAATTCACTATATATACTACGAAACATGGGATTAGCAAGCTCAACCTCATCTTCTTGGAGACTTAAAAAAATTCTTTGAAAAACTTTCACGTCTTTCTTTTCTGTAATTTCCTCTATTTCACCTTCTTCGTTTGCACGTAATATCACATCTTCAAATTCTTCTGTCCGATCTCCATATAGCAAGAGGATTTCTACGATTTTCCTTTCCAGTTCGTATAA
>CANHBE010000092.1 GCA_947458575.1 Flavobacteriaceae bacterium
TGGGTAAAGTTATACCCAAGACAAGCTCTACTGTATCTAAGAATTTTATTGGATGTGCCGTCTCTAGAAAAACACCAATCGCATTAGGAAAGCGCGAAAATTCCTTTTTTAAGCCTAAATAGCCAACTATTCCATGTGGTTCAGCAATGTATCCGGTTTCTTCGTAAAGTTTCAAGAGTGTAAACTTCGTTAATTCATCATCATAAGAATACGAACTAAAATCTGCTTTAAATGCTGCTAAATCATGGTGATATAATTCCTGAATTCGAATGAAATTACTTGGATTGCCTACATCCATCGCATTTGAAATCGTTGCTTTGGAAGGCTTTGGACTATAGGTTCCTGTAGCAAGAAATTGAGGTACGGTGTCGTTAACATTAGTTGCTGCGACAAAGTGCTCGATGGGTAATCCTAGGCGCTTTGCCATGATACCGGCACAAATATTTCCGAAGTTTCCACTTGGGCAAGAGAAGACAAGAAGCTTCTTGTGAGATTTCAATTGTTTATATGCAAAGAAAAAATAGAACATCTGCGGCAACCATCGGGCAATATTTATTGAATTGGCTGAAGTCAGATTCTTGTGATACAATTCAGAATCTAAAAACGCTTTTTTGACCATATCTTGGCAATCATCAAAAACACCATCTACTTCTATAGCCTTGATGTTTTGACCAAGTGTGGTCAACTGTCTTTCTTGAATATCACTTACTTTTCCGGACGGATATAAAATCACCACATCAACACCATCGACTCCAAGAAAACCGCTTGCAACTGCGCCACCTGTATCACCGGAAGTTGCAACTAGAACCGTATTTTGCTTGTTTTCAAAATCTTGATTGAAGTAGGCTAAACATCTTGACATAAATCTTGCTCCAACATCTTTGAAAGCCATTGTTGGTCCATGATACAGTTCCAGTGAAAATATATTTTTTTCCACCGGCACTGTTGGAAAATCAAAGCATAAAGTTTCAGCTATTATACTACGTAAATTAGGATCAGGAATATCATTACCGACAAACTGCTTGATTACTTCAAATGCAATTTCTTCGTTTGTAAGTTGCTCAATTTTTTCAAAAAAAGAGTTGGGTAATGGCGTGATACTTTTAGGAAAGTACAATCCTTTATCACTTGCTAAACCTTGAATAACAGCCTCTTTGAACGAAACTTCCGGAGCATTTTTATTTAAGCTATAATATCTCATTTTTATTTGCGTGATGTGATTCGGTTGATTCAAATAAGCTTTTGTCCCGTTGAATCCTCTTAATCGCTATAAAATTATCTTTACACCTTCAGAGTTAATTTTAGAAACATGTATTTCGTATGGAATTTCTGTTCCTTTGTAAATAGATTGCATTACTTCAGCAACATTGTTTGCAATTTCACTACCGCGACTCAACGCAAATACTGACGGTCCGGAGCCGGATATACCACAACCCAATGCACGAACTTGTAGCGCAGCAGACTTTACTTCGTTAAACATTGGAATATACGGTCCGCGGAGCGGCTCTACAATTCCATCATGCAAGGAACGTCCAATCAATTCGTAGTCGCTCGTGTACAAACCGGCAATTAATCCACCGACATTTCCCCATTGTGTTATTGCGCTTTTCAAGGAAATCATGGGTTGTAAAACGGCACGCATTTCTGATGTTTTCAGTTCAATTTGAGGATGAATAACCGTAGCGAAAATTTCCGATGGACTTTCGATTCGAATGATATCAAGCGGATCATATCCTCTGACCAAAGTAAAGCCACCACAAAGTGCAGGCGCCACATTGTCGGCGTGAGCGCTACCACTTGCCAAAACTTCCCCTTGCATAGCAAATCGAACTAGTTCCTTTCTTGAAAAAGGTTTACCTGCGAGCTCATTAATTCCGAATACCGCTCCCGCAGCGCTTGCAGAACTGCTACCAATCCCGCTTCCTGCTTTAATTTTTTTGAAAATTTCGATCTCAAAACCGCAGTCAATTTCAATTTCATCTAGTAATGCCAAGGCGGCAACTCCGGCGACATTTTTTTCGGTTTCCAAGGGCAAGTCTGCACCAATTATTTTTGTGATTCGCACTCCTTTCTGATCCGATTTCCGCACAACCATCTCATCTCCAACCGTATCGAGACAGGTACCCAGCACATCGAATCCACAAGATAGATTTGCAATAGTGGCTGGACAAAATAATTTTATTTGATTCATACTTATTGATTTGCCTAATTAGAATCGATTTCTCTTTCTATTAGTTAACGAGAGGCTTATGACTTATACATTGCCGATTCGAATGACATCCGCAAAAATTCCTGACGCTGTAACCGCAGCACCTGCACCCGCACCCTTAATCAGGAGTGGCTGGTCGACGTAGCGATCGGTATAAAACTGAACAATATTGTCTTTTCCTTCCAAATTGTAAAATGGACTATCAGCTGGAATATACTGAAGACCTACACTGGCTTTACCGTCTTCGAAAGATGCTACAAATTTTAGACGGCTATTTTTCTGTTTGGCTTCAGCCAGCAATTTGTCGAAATGATCAGCATGCTTTATCAGCGATTTAAAGAAATCTTCATTGTTGGTTGTATTCATACATTCGGCTGGTAAGAAGGAATTGTTTACAATATCCTCCATTTCCATTTCATAACCGCTTTCACGAATGAGAATTAAGATTTTGCGAGCAACATCCACGCCACTTAAATCAATCTTCGGGTCAGGTTCAGTAAATCCTTGAACACCAGCTTCTTTCACAACGTCGTGAAAGCTGTAATTCTCACTAAAATTATTGAAAATAAAGTTGAGACTGCCCGAAAGCACCGCGTTGATTCTATTGACTTTATCACCGGACGCAATCAAATGTTTCAACGTGTCAATTATTGGTAAACCAGCACCTACATTGGTTTCGAATAGGAAAGGCGAGTTGTATTTGCGCGACAACTGTTTGAGATTATTGTAGTTGGTATAAGCGGAAGAGCAAGCGATTTTGTTACATGTCACAACGGCTACATTATCTTCAAGAAACTGATTGTAAATATTAGCTATTGATTCATTTGCAGTTATGTCAACAAAAATACTATTTCTCATGTTGAGTTCCTTAACTTTTGCAATAAACTGGTCTTTGTCGGCCTGTTCGCCATTTGAGAGTAGATTCTGCCAGTCTTTTAAAGAGATACCTTCTTCATCAAAGTACATTTTCTTTGAATTTGAAATACCAATTACTCGCAAGTTAATTTTCAGATTCTCTCTAAGAAATTTCTTTTGTTGGTGTACTTGATCAATAAACTTTTCACCGACATTTCCAACACCCATTACGAACAAGTTTAGTTGTTTGATATTGTCTTCAAAGAAGCGCTCATGTAGCGTATTTAAGGCTTTGGTAACATCTCGTTCATTGATTACAACCGAAATATTTCGCTCAGATGCACCTTGAGCAATTGCACGAATATTAACGTTGTTCTTGCCCAAAGTTCCGAACATCTTGCCGCTGATTCCTTGATGGTTCTTCATGTTTTCACCTACAAGCGCAACAATACAAAGGTCTTTTTCGACAATGCATGGATCAATTTTGTTCTGGGCAATTTCAATTTCAAAAGCCTTATTAATCGCTTTTTCTGCAGTATCCGCGTCGCTATTCAGAATACCTATACAGATTGAATGTTCCGAAGATGCTTGTGTGATAAAAATGACATTGATTTTCTCTTGGGATAATACTTCAAATAAACGCTTTGAAGATCCCGAAACGCCAATCATTCCCGGACCTTCCAATGTTAGCAAAGAAATCTTGTCTATATGCGATATTCCTTTTATTGGATTCTCCATTCCACTTACTGAAGAAGTAATTAAGGTTCCAGGTGCCTCGGGTTCAAAGGTGTTTTTGATGAGAATTGGAATATTCTTTTTTAACACCGGTTGAATAGTAGGCGGATATAAGACTTTAGCACCAAAATGGGATAATTCCATAGCTTCTTGGTAGGAAATAACTTCGATGGGTTGCGCTTGCTTGACTATTTTCGGATTTGCAGTAAACATCCCATTGACGTCTGTCCATATTTCAAGTTGAGAAGAATTTAATGCACCGGCAACGATTGCAGCAGTATAGTCTGAGCCACCACGACCCAACGTTGTCGTGTTTCCATCTTCTGAGGATGCAATAAATCCAGGAATAACGGTAACTCTTGCCGGGGTATTTTTGAAGTATTTAGTTATGAGTTCATTTGTTACTTCAAAGTTGACTACTGCTTTCCCGAAGTGATTATTTGTCTTAATAATCTCTCGACTGTCTTTGTAGCTTGAATTACTGATTTTTTGATGCATTGCTGCCGCGATAATTTGTGATGACAGTAATTCGCCAAAACTAAGAATGGTATCTGAAGTTCTGTTTGATAATTCACCCAACAAGTAACACCCATCAAGTAATGTTTTTAAATGGTTGATATTGCTGTTTACGCTATCAATCAAATCTCCTTGTTCTGAAAGAGAAATCAATTCTTCTATCGCTTCCTTATGTTTTTGCTCAATTTGAAGAACAATATCTTTATAGGTTTTATCTTTTGAAGCGGCTTTTGCAGCAGCAGCAACAAGGAGATCCGTTACACCGCTGAAAGCTGAAACGGTTACCACCAGGGAATCCTTCTTTGCTGCAGCAGCTATAATCTCAAGAACTAGATTGATGTTTTTTGCATTTGCAACAGAAGTTCCTCCGAATTTTAGTACGTTCATTTTTTTTGTTAATTAGGATGAAATGTAATTTTTGAAATTTAAGTCTTTTTCTCGGAAAAAGTCGTAGTCTTTAATGTATTTAATTCTTTACCCCATTAGGGTTTTCGTTGATGTAGCATCAATCTTAACTTTATTAATGCATAAAGTTCTTGAATATGGGGAATTAAAGTAATTACTCATCAAGTTGAAAATTAAGAAAGTCAAAAATAAATCAATTACATTAAGTTTAAAATAAACGGATCCATTTTTGCGAATTTTTCATTTTCCTCTTTTCCATCTCTGTAAACAAAGCAATATGAATAGCGTTGGTGGTATAAAATAACAATTCATTAATTTTTAGAATAATTAAGACCGCCAAACCTTGTTTTATAACATCTGTTTATCCAAATTTGTAATCTAAATTACAACAACTTATGGACAATTGCCATTACATTAGTTCTGATGTACTTTCGATAGAACTAATTCAGCGCATTATAACAGAAAACCTATCGCTTTCATTATCGGAAGAAGCGAGAATCAACATCGAGAAATGCCGTCTCTATCTCGATGACAAAATGAGTACTAATGAAAGTCCTATTTATGGTATAAATACAGGTTTTGGTTCATTATGCAATGTCAAGATCTCTACTGAAAACCTATCAAAATTGCAAGAAAATCTTGTCAAGTCTCATGCATGTGGGACCGGAGAGGAAGTGCCGAGAGAGATTGTCAAGATTTTATTACTTCTTAAAATTCAATCGTTAAGTTACGGATATTCAGGGGTTCAGTTGGCTACAGTTGAACGATTAATTGATTTTTACAACAACGATATTATGCCGGTTATATATAGCCAAGGTTCACTGGGCGCTTCCGGAGATCTTGCTCCTCTCGCTCATCTTTCTTTACCACTTTTGGGGGAAGGAGAAGTTTGGTGTAAGAATCAACGAAGGTCTGCTGCCATGTTAATGGAAGAATATGGTTGGGAACCTATTGTTCTGCAATCAAAAGAAGGTTTGGCTTTGCTTAATGGAACTCAATTTATGAGCGCTTACGGTGTGTATATTTTAAGTAAGACACTGAAATTATCGTGGTTGTCAGATTTGATAGGAACCATTTCCTTAGAAGGATTTGATGGAAGAATTGAACCATTTAATGAATTGATTCACTACATACGCCCACACAAAGGTCAAATTGTAACGGCCAAGCGAGTGGTTGAATTTCTTTCTGGGAGCCAAATTATCGAGCAGCAAAAAGAACATGTGCAGGATCCGTATTCGTTTCGCTGCATCCCTCAGGTACACGGAGCTTCCAAGGATGCTATAGATTATGCCAAAAGAGTATTTAAAACAGAAATTAACTCAGTTACTGATAATCCTAACATATTCAAGGATAGCGATCAGATTATTTCAGGTGGAAATTTTCATGGACAGCCTTTAGCCTTAGCATTGGATTTTCTTGCCATTGCATTGGCAGAGCTAGGAAGTATCTCTGAGAGGCGAACCTACCAATTAATCAGTGGTTCACGTGGTTTACCTGCTTTTTTAGTGAATAATCCCGGTTTAAATTCTGGCTTTATGATTCCGCAATATACAGCTGCAAGTATTGCGAGTCAGAATAAGCAGTTAGCAACTCCTGCAAGTGTTGACAGTATTGTGTCGTCAAATGGTCAAGAAGATCATGTTAGCATGGGTGCTAATGCGGCTACAAAATGTTTGAGAGTCATGGAAAACTTAGAACGGATATTAGCAATTGAGTTGATGAATGCTTCACAAGCGATAGCATTTCGTCAGCCTTTAAAATCCAGTGAGTTTATTGAGTTGTTTCTCAAATCGTATAGAGCGGAAGTGCCTCTAGTAAATGAGGATCGAATTCTTCATTATGATATTGAGAAATCAATTACATTTCTCAGTTCTTTCATTATCGATGACAGTGTGCTGGAGTAAGCTGATTGTAAACTGCCAAAATATTGAAAATTTCCGACAGTTATTTTATAAGGAAGAATACATAGATAGACTATCGTTTACAAAAAAAACCTACTATTTAGTAGGTTTTTCTGTTTTCTTCACTTGAACATTTAGTTCCTGAGTTGACTCATCGAGATCCATAAAGATTTGATCTCCGGAAGCTATTTTAGAAGTAATGATCTCTTCTGCAAGAGCATCTTCCACATACTTTTGTATTGCCCTTTTTAATGGTCTGGCACCGAATTGACGATCAAATCCCTTTTCGGCAATAAATGCTTTAGCCGTGTCTGACAATGTCAAATTATATCCCAACTCTGCAACACGACCATATAACTTTTTCAATTCAATTTCGATAATCAAATCAATATCATGTTTTTCAAGTGCATTGAAAACAATCACATCATCAATTCGATTTAAGAATTCAGGAGCAAAGGTCTTTTTTAATGCATTTTCAATAATACTTTTCGAATTCTCATCTGCCTGTGCAACTTTTGCAGCGGTTCCGAAGCCCACACCTTGCCCAAAGTCCTTAAGCTGTCGCGCACCAACATTGGAAGTCATGATTACAATCGTATTTTTGAAGTCAATTTTTCTTCCCAAACTGTCGGTAAGATAGCCATCATCTAATACTTGAAGTAACATATTAAAAACATCCGGATGTGCTTTTTCGATTTCATCCAACAAAACCACGCAATATGGTTTTCTTCTCACTTTCTCTGTCAATTGTCCACCTTCTTCATAACCCACATATCCGGGAGGTGCACCAACTAATCTGGAAATAGAAAATTTTTCCATGTACTCACTCATGTCAATTCTAACCAAAGCATCTTCAGAATCGAATAGTTCCTTTGCCAAAACTTTTGCTAATTGTGTTTTTCCTACTCCCGTTTGTCCGAGGAAGATAAATGATCCGATTGGCTTGTTTGGGTCCTTTAATCCAGCTCTATTGCGTTGAATAGAACGAGCAATTTTTAGAACAGCTTCTTTTTGTCCAATTACTTTATTTTCAATAAGTTCAGGTAAATGGGCTAATTTATTGCTTTCAGTTTGAGCAATTCTATTTACGGGTATACCTGTCATCATCGATACCACGTCTGCTACATTATCTTCATTTACAACAACCCTGTTGCTCTTCGAATCTTCTTCCCATTGCTCTTGTGCGATGGCCAAATCTTTCTCAATGCGTTTTTCGTCATCTCGTAATTTTGCGGCTTCTTCGTACTTCTGCTTTTTTACTACCGAGTTTTTAGATTCGCGAACTTCTTCAAGTTGTCTTTCTAATTCAAGAATCTGTTTAGGTACCTCAATATTGGTAATGTGTACACGTGATCCTGCTTCATCTAATGCGTCTATGGCTTTGTCAGGTAAGAATCGCTCCGACATATATCGATTGGTCAATTTAACGCAAGCTTCAATTGCTTCCGGTGTGTAAATCACATTATGATGGTCTTCATACTTATTTTTGATATTGTTCAAAATAGTAATCGTTTCTTCAACAGAGGTCGGTTCTACAATTATCTTTTGAAAGCGTCTTTCCAAAGCACCATCTTTTTCAATGTATTGACGATATTCATCCAATGTAGTTGCACCAATACATTGAATTTCACCTCTCGCCAGAGCAGGCTTAAACATATTCGAGGCGTCTAATGATCCGGTTGCGCCACCGGCACCAACAATCGTATGAATCTCATCAATGAATAGGATAATATCATCATTCTTTTCCAATTCATTCATAACCGCTTTCATACGCTCTTCAAATTGACCTCTGTATTTGGTGCCCGCGACTAGACTTGCCAAATCTAAAGTAACCACTCTTTTATTGAATAGGATACGCGATACTTTTTTCTGAGTAATTCGCAATGCCAATCCTTCTGCGATTGCAGACTTTCCTACACCTGGTTCTCCAATGAGTAATGGGTTATTCTTCTTTCTTCGACTCAAGATTTGCGAAACTCTTTCGATTTCTTTTTCTCTTCCTACTACAGGGTCTAATTTTCCTTCCTCAGCCAATTCAGTTAAGTCTCTTCCGAAATTATCTAGGACCGGAGTCTTTGACTTCTTGTTTGATCTGTTGGCAGGATTATTAAAACTACCTTCACGGAGACTGTCATCTTGACCTGAGTCTTCATTGAAAGACTCGTTCTTTGGAAGGTTTTCTAGGTAATTATCTTCGTTTGGTGTCATATTTAGATATTGTTCTTTTGCTAAATCGTAATCTATTTTTAGTTTATTCAATAGCTTGGTTGTTGGATCATTCTCGTTTCTTAAAATACATAATAACAAGTGGGCTGTACTGATAGATGTGCTTTGAAAGACTTTTGCTTCAAGAAATGTTGTTTTTAGTGCTCGTTCAGCCTGTCTGGTTAAGTGTAAGTTCTTCTTTTCGTTACTTGCCGAAAAGTTGGGATTTGCCGGGCTTAAGATTTCAACTTTTCTGCGCAAATGGTCCAAATCGACTGACAAGTTATTCAGTATAGTAATCGCTTTTCCATTCCCGTCTCTCAAAATCCCCAGCATCAAGTGTTCCGTACCAATAAAGTCGTGACCCAATCGAAGCGCCTCTTCTTTACTATACGTTATTACTTCTTTGACTCTTGGTGAAAAATTATCATCCATATCTATAGGTTTGATTTAGTAAATTTAGTGAATATCGTTCGGTAAACAAAAACCATTCCTCCCTAAATCTGCTGTCAGCTAATTGACAA
>CANHBE010000093.1 GCA_947458575.1 Flavobacteriaceae bacterium
TGGAATGACCAATACGAACGAGTACTATTGGGCGGAATGACCTGCGATAGCGATGATTATTACAACTCAGAGCAAAACATGAACGCCATTTATTTGCCGAAATACAATAAGGAAAAACCGCTCTATATCGGGTTTTTCAATACCGGTGCTTATCAGGAAACCATCGGAGGTTACGGAGGATTACACCATTGCCTGATTCCCCAACCCAAACACATTCTGATTGACCGCGATGAAAACGGCATTTTGGCAACGGAAGTTTTCTCCGAACAGCAAACCTCAGAACAAGTTTTGGAAATATTAGGATATAATAAAAAATAATTTATTTTTGAAGCAGTTTTGGGAGCTTAATCCTGCTGTACGCTCAACACGAGCGAAGCGAATTGACCGAACACGTACTAAAGCATTGACCTTGTGAGGTAATCTTTTTATGCTGAACTTGTTTCAGGATTTTAAAATGGTAAACTAATTTAAGTCGAAAGACTGAAACAAGTTCAACATAAAAAGGATATCCGCTGCCATCAGGGCTAGAGTTACAAAATAAACAACAACGAAAACATGAGCAAAGGACCTATTAGTCAATTTATCGAAAAACATTACCTGCATTTCAATTCTGCAGCTCTCGTCGACGCCGCAAAAGGCTACGAACAGCAACTTGCCAACGGAGCCAAAATGATGGTCACACTTGCAGGTGCAATGAGTACAGCAGAAATTGGAAAAATATTCGCCGAATTTATCCGAAAAGACAAAGTGCAAATCATTTCCTGCACCGGTGCGAACTTGGAAGAAGATATTATGAATCTTGTCGCTCACTCTCACTATGAAAGAGTGCCAAATTATAGAGATTTAACTCCCGAACAAGAATGGGACTTGCTGGAACGAGGTCTAAACCGTGTGACTGACACCTGTATTCCTGAACACGAAGCCTTTCGCCGATTGCAAAAACATATTTACAAGATATGGAAAGACGCAGATGACAAAGGGGAACGCTATTTTCCACACGAATTCATGTACAAAATGCTACTTTCCGGCGTCTTGGAAGAATATTATGAAATCGATTTGAAAGACAGCTGGATGTATGCCGCTGCGGAAAAGAACTTGCCGATTATTGTTCCTGGTTGGGAAGACAGCACGATGGGAAATATATTCGCGTCATACGTCGTAAAAGGCGATTTGAAAGCGTCAACCATGAAGTCAGGAATCGAATACATGACTTTCCTAGCTGATTGGTATCCGAAAAACAGTACAAATGGCGTTGGGTTTTTCCAAATTGGAGGCGGAATTGCCGGCGATTTCCCTATATGTGTCGTACCAATGTTGTATCAGGATATGGAAATGCATGACGTTCCGTTTTGGAGCTATTTCTGTCAAATTTCAGATTCCACAACCAGCTATGGTTCTTATTCAGGAGCAGTTCCTAACGAAAAGATCACTTGGGGAAAACTAGACATCAAAACACCTAAATTTATTATTGAATCGGATGCAACGATCGTAGCTCCATTAATTTTTGCTTACCTACTTGATTTATAATAGACTATGAGAAGAATTATTGTAGATTACTCTAAACTGACTAATGAAATTTTAACCTTGTTGGTTGACAAATTTCCTGACGGATATGATGACTCAAACATTATCCGATTTAGAAATGCACATAACGAATTAATTGAAGCTGTCGAAGTGCGCACTGAGGACACTATTTATTTAGTGAAAGTAAGTACAAAACTTGCCAGCCGATTAGAGAAATTTGACGAAGAAGATGATCTTGACAATATAGTTGAACCGATTGACGTCATCAAGGAAATTGACATTGACGAAGATGTGCCTTCAGAAGATGAAGACGATGAAGATATCGATGTTACCAAAGATCCAGGTGGTTCAGATGAAGGAGATGATGAAGACGATGAAGATGATTTCGATGATTTTGACGATGTGGCAGATGACGATGAGGAAGAAGACGAATAATATAATATGAAAAAAAGGAACTTTTAAGAGTTCCTTTTTTTATAAATATCTTTCTTCAAAAATTCTCTGATGATGGTTTTGGTGACCGATTATAGCAAAACCTAATGCTCGAACCGATATTCTGCTGTGCGAAGATGTGCCTGTCCGAAGTAACGCTTCCTCCGATAAAGATTTAAATAGCGATAAGGTTGCTTGGCGCACTACTGCCATTTCGGTAAGCAATTCCTGAATACTTCTTTTTCCGGCATGTGCTTCAAAAACATAAGCATCTTCATCAAAAGAAGAAAGATTTGTTTCATCATGGCGTGCGAACCGAAGCACGCGATAGGCAAAAATTCGCTCCGCATCAATCAAATGTTGAATAATATCTTTTATGGTCCATTTACCTTCATCGTACCGAAAATCAAACTTATCTAAAGGAATGTTCTGCACAAATTTGATAAAGCGATGCAAAGATATTTCCAACTCCTCTTGCAAGCTATATTCGGGCGAAACGTTTCCGATGTAACTTCCATAAGATGGTGGATATTCTTCAGGTAGAACTTGATTTGATTTCATAATCTTAATCTTTAGGCAGAATTTCTACTGGCGTTTGTATTGCCAAATAGAGATCTGGTTACTAATTTTTGATAAACTTGCAGTAAATCTTCGTTGGGTTTGTTTTCACTACGCAACTGCTGAATGCGAGCCAATGCGTATTGTTGTACGGTTAATAATGGCTTTACAATACTTTCGCGAACCGCAATCGACGCTTTTCCATCTGGATAATTCTCCATCAACTCGCGATGTCCGGCAATTTTCAACAACAGTCGTTTGGTATCTAAAAACTCTTGATAGATAATTTGCCAAAATGCACCGAATTCCGGATCATCTTTCATATAGGCCGTCAAGGGAAAAAACGACTTTGCTAGCGACATCATACTATTTTCAAGTAATGTTCGAAAGAATAATGACGAGTCGAATAGGTTCTGTACTTCATCCCATCGATCGGTATCTTCAAAATGCTTCAATGCAGTTCCGACGCCGAAAAAGCCGGGTACATTTTGCTTGAGTTGACTCCATGATCCGACAAATGGAATTGCTCTCAACTCCGAAAAGTTTAAAGTCTCTGAATTTTTTCTTTTCGTGGGTCGACTGCCAATATTTGTTTTTGCATAGTAATTTAAGGTGCTCATTTGCTCCAAATAAGGAATAAATTTCGGGTGATTTTTGAAATTTGTATACTTTCTAAACCCAAGCTCGGCTAGTTCATCCAAAATGCCTTTATCAACTTCTGACAAGGTTGCATCACTATTTGAAAACACTTGATTTGTAGCGCCAGCGCTTAAAAGATTCTCGAGATTGTATCTGCAAGAGTCAAGTGTTCCGAAATTGGAACTGATGGTTTGTCCTTGAACCGTTACTTGAATTTCGTAATTCTCTATGGAAGAACCCAACGAGGCATAAAACTTATGCGTCTTTCCTCCTCCTCTAGCCGGCGGTCCGCCACGACCGTCAAAGAAAATGACCTGCACGCCATGCTTTCTGGAAATCGCTGAAATTTGTTCTTTCGCTTTATAAATACTCCAGTTTGCCATAAGATATCCGCCATCTTTTGTGCCGTCGGAAAAACCTAACATCACCGTTTGTGCATTATTTCGTCGAGATAAGTGCTTTCTATACTCCGGACAATTGTACAATTGTTCCATGATAGTTGCTGCATTTTGCAAATCATCAATTACTTCGAAAAGCGGCACGATATCAACGGTAGGTTCATTCCAATCGCATTGCCGAATGATTGCAAATGCCTGAATCACTTGTAAAGCACTATCGCAATTACTGATAATATAGCGATTGCTGCCTTGTTCCCCATTTCTCGCCTGAATGGTTTTCATTGCGTAAACGGAAGAAAGTGTTGCTTCGATCATTGAGTCAGCGAAGTCGGACGGATTCAATTTACCTGTCCATTCTGAGATCATATTCAACTGTTTAGCATTACTATCTAGCAAATGAGCTGGTGCAATTCCGGCAAAAACAACCTCATGAATTTTGCTATTTTGCCTAATATCTAAAGAAGAGAAATGAAAACCAAATAGCTTTACTTTGTTGATAAACAGATTAATTTCATCTATATAAAGCGATTGATATTCGTTTATAATCAATTGCTTAACTTCTTCTAATTGTTGACTTAGTTCATCAAGCGTTATATAGATTTCTCCGGTTGAATAAAAAACCGACCGATAAATTCTTGCTTCCAGATCAGCGATGATGGTATCGACTTTAGAAAAAGTGAGTTTCCGCTTTAGTTTACGGATATCCTTGTAATAGCATTTCAAAATTGAGGTTCGCAGACGATTTGCCACATTAAGGGTAATCTCGGTAGTTACAAATGGATTACCATCGCGATCGCCGCCCGGCCAAAATCCAAAATCAAAAATGGCATTATTAAGCGTTTGGTTCTCAAATACATTTTTTTGAATATAGCTCAAAATCTCACCACTGGTGTCATAAAAAACGTTTTCAAGAAACCACGTGAGACTCACAGCTTCATCATATGGCGTAGGCTTATTTTGTTTGATGAATCTGGTTTTTCCCAATTGTGAGAGCAATTTCTTGATACTCACCAAATCATCCATTCTCAGTGCTTCTGTAAGATCGGTGATAATACCGAGAACATGTCCCGGATAAAACTGCGTTGGATGCGCAGTTAAGACAGGACGCACCTTAAAAGTGCTAATAAATTGGCGCAACTCATCAATTTTTCCCTTGTCTTCTGCATTTTCGATAATATCCCGCAATGAACCCTTCCCTTCTAAATTGTTTACAATAGGGAAAGCAGCATCTTCTATCGCATCGAAAAGGACGATTTGCCTTTCGATGTATTGAATAAATCGAAATAAGAGATCGATTCTTTCCGATTCTGAACAATTATCCAAGTACTTTTTGCTGAAGAATTCTACAATTTGTATTGGAGATTCCTGCATTTTAAATCCTTTATCACAAACTTCAGAAAACAAAGGAAGCAATACGCCTGTATTGTCAATTGACGCAAATGGCAAAGTCAAAAAAACACTGTTATACACCTGGTATTTTGACAATACATTTTGATTGAAGCGCTCTATTTTTGGCAAGGTATACATACTGTTTCAGATTTAAAAAACAAAAAACCTCAAGCGTCAACTTGAGGTTTCATTATATAAAATGCGTTCAAGTTGATTTACATATTCTTGAAAATCGTATGCATCAAACGCTTTTTGTCATTGATACTTTCTTCAAGAGAAATCATTGTTTCTGTTCTGTAAACACCTTCGATATCGTCAATCATAAAGATCACTTCTTTCGCATGCTTGGTGTCTTTTGCTCTTATTTTGCAAAAAATGTTGAATTTTCCTGTAGTTACAGAAGCCACAGTGATAAATGGTATTTCATTAATACGTTCTAAAACAAATTTGGTCTGTGACGTATTGTTCAAGAAAACGCCGATATAGGCGATAAATGAGTAACCCAATTTATCATAGTCCAAAACCAACGAAGAGCCCATAATGATACCGGCATCTTCCATTTTCTTAACTCGAACGTGAACTGTTCCGGCTGAAATCAATAATTTCTTTGCAATATCTGTGAATGGAATTCGGGTGTTGTCAATCAACATGTCTAAAATCTGATGATCTACCTCATCTAATCGAAACTTACTCATAATAATAAAATTGCTTGTTGTTTATTGCCTTACTATCTGTCAACAAAGAAATCATGTTTCGAATCAACCATTTGATTCAGACTTTCTTATGATTGGGAAAGCCATTAACCACATTGATACTGTTATTTAAATTAAAATCAGCTTTCTTATTTACTTTTGGAATATTATCATCGTTGTCTGAGTAGATTGCATCTTCCGCATCGTATTCATAATGACCATGATAAGCTTCCAAACTGCCTATTTCAGCGAAATACGCAACAAACAAGACCTCATTTTCAAATAACGTTTCTTTAAATTGAATGGCAAAATTCGTTCTTTTTATATTACCATCATAATTTATTTTGACATTTTTATAAACAATATCGTAAAAAACAACTTTATTTTGAGGAATTCTCAAGTAATCTTCGATTTTATTATTAACTATAACGTTTTCGTAAATTGCTTGCAGACCCGACAATAGCGCCACGAAAATAAACTGGCGCGTATGTTCGCGTTGGTAATCTTCTTGAAAATGTCCGGCTTCAAACAAAATAGTCGGGACACCGAGCGCTTGAAATGTATCTCCAACACAATTTAGATTGAAGGCATCGTCAAATCGACCTACTTGATTTGGAATAATTTCCTGTAAGGCAATATTCATCGCGATGATAACGCTAACAGCTTTCAATCGAGTTGCATTATAATCTCGCTCCGCATTGTACGCCGGTGCCAAGAATGAAACAGTAGCCGGTTTTCCGCTTTCACCTGCACCAAAGATGGTACGTTGATCATGCATATTGTAACAATAATGCGGTTGAAAACGCTCAAAAGTTCTGCGCAGAATCTGACTTTCAGGCTGCGATAAGTCCTGCGCGTCACGATTCAAATCGATTCTGTTGGCGTTCTCTCGCGTGTAAGCTTTGGCTCCGTCAGGATTCAAAATCGGAATAACAAGTAGTGTGAAATGATTCAAAAAGGATGATGCTTCGACCACGCCGCTCTTTAGAAATAAAAGTAAATCCATCACCGCTTTGGTTGTGGTACTTTCATTGCCGTGCATCTGCGACCAAATCAGAATTTTTGTTTTACCGTGACCAATGGTAAAAGAATAAATACGTCGTCCCTCAACAGAATAGCCTTCTACTTTCAATTGATTTCCACTCTCCCATTCTTTAAGCTTTGGTTCAATATCTGCCACGGTGAGATATCTGCCATAAAGGCTTTCAACTTTAAACTGCTTTACAATTGCATGATAATCCATAATTGGTTTTCAGAAAAATTATTCACTTTCAGATGATTGTTTGTACTCGAAGCTGAATTCCGGTATTTTGCCTTTTACGCCTTCAAAATGGAGCATCAATTGATTCATATCATCCTGAAAATTACCGGTTGGCAGAAACGGATTACCCACTTGCACCTCTTTTTTTTCAAAATTGAATGCTACCGGAACAATAGGCACATTTGCCTTCAATGCGATATAGTAAAAACCTGTTTTGAGTTCATTGACCTTCTTTCGCGTACCTTCGGGAGCGATGGCCAATCTAAACTCTTGCTTTTGATTAAAAATTTGGGCGATAGAATCTACCTTATTGAGACCACCGGATCGATCTAGTGCAGAGCCGCCCATCCAGCGAAAGTACCAACCGAAGGGAAAAGCAAATAGTTCCTTTTTTCCAACAAAATGCATATCCAAACCCACAATACCGCGTGTAAAAAGTCCCAAATAGAAATCATGCCAACTGGTATGTGGTACAACCATAAGAACACATTTCTTGATGGCGGGATTGAAAGTTCCGGTTATTTTCCATCCCATCAGACGGAAGAAAATAAAACGATATATTTTTTTCTTCATCAGAAACTATTTCTGTAAAATTAACATTAATCTGCTATTTTTGAAGAAAATAATTGGAATGTTCAACAGACTTTTGAGTTATCTGATGCCGATCAATGTTTACAGAAAAAATTCTGTTATCAGCAAGTCGATTGAAGTCAATTGGAATAATGGTGAACTCGTTCTAGATTCCAAGAATACCAATTATTCTTACGGAAGTCTTCAACGAATATTGCGAATCGGGCTGAAGAAAATTGGTTTTGACAACATCCGTGCGATGGAGTCTATTTTGGTTCTCGGCGTTGGTGGCGGCAGTGTAATCAAGACTTTGGTGCATGAAATTAAGTTTAAAGGAAAAATTATAGGTATTGAAATTGATCCTGAAGTACACCAAATAGCGAAAACCTATTTTGATTTAGACAAAATCTCCAATTTAACCGTTATCATTGACAACGCTTTTGAATTTGTTTTGAAAACCAAAGAGCACTATGATCTAATTATCGTTGATATTTTCGAAGATACGCATATGCCGAATTTCCTATACGAGGATTTTTTTATGCATCGCATGGGCGAATTATTGACAAACAATGGATCTATTCTTTTCAATACGATGCTTTTGAACGAAAAGGAAAATCAGCGCAATGTCAAGTATTTACGAGAATTCAATGTAAGTCCTTATCAAGTCTGTACTGTACCAAGAGTTGAAGAACACAATGAATTGATTATAATTACAAAAGCTGCTACAGCATCATCATAACGAATTCGATCGTCGACCATGAAAATAATCATTCTCACCATATCGCTCATCTCGCTGCTTTTAGTAGACGAATTTAGCTCTCAAAAAGAAAGCAAAACTGCTAAAGCCGCTGAGAAGATGCAAGAGTTCGTTATCGGAATTTCTAAATATGCAAGAAGTATTGATAGTAATTTTGTCATTATACCACAAAACGGACCGGAATTGGCGTTTGACAAGCTCAATACCAATGGTAATTTCAGATCCGATTATCTCAATGCAGTTGACGGCATTGCTGTAGAAGACCTATTTTTCGATGACAAATTAAAAACAGACAAATACCGATTGCAAATCTTGCGAAAATTACAAACCAAAAGACAAGTTATGGTTTCTGACTTTATTACTGACTCAACCGCTGTTGAACCAGTAAAATTGCTTTGTAGTAAAGAAGGTTTCTTGCTGTATCCTAGATTAAGTAACAACGAGCACTACCGCGAAATTCCTGAGGTTGTCCCACACGAAAACGCAAACGACATCATCAAATTGAGTGATGCAAAAAACTACCTCTATTTGATTAATCCGGTAAATATTCGAACCAAAAGAGCGTATCTAAAGGCGATTTCCGAGACCAATTTTGATATGGTTACCATCGATTTGTTTTTCAATGGAGAGCCATTGACGCCCGCAGATCTAGAAAAATTAAAGAAAAAAGCCAATGGTGGCAAGCGTTTAATTATCTCGTATGTCAATATCGGTGCAGCAGAAAATTGGCGCTACTATTGGAAAAAAAATTGGACCTTAAACGATCCGAGCTGGATTAAGAAAAAGTACGTAGGTTATGAGGACGAATTTTACGTGCAATTTTGGCATGACGACTGGAAGAAAATCATCTATGGAAACCAAGATTCCTATGTCAAAAAAATTGTAGATGCAGGTTTTGACGGCGCCTTTCTCGACAATGTTGAGGCGTATTATTTTCTTTATAACAAGTAAA